>CAYPRR010000197.1:0-1501 GCA_964413245.1 uncultured Gammaproteobacteria bacterium | reverse complement strand
CGGGTGGCAGCACAATTAAATATTCCGATGGTCACTTTTGATTTTGAGGGGCAGTACCGAGCACAGGTTTATGAATATATGCTGGCCGAATATCAGGCTGGTCGAACACCTAATCCAGATGTGCTTTGCAATAAGTACATGAAATTTGGTTTGTTTTTAGATGAGGCAGATAAGCTGGGTTGTGATTTTGTGGCCACTGGTCATTACGCCAGAGTCCATGTTGACGATGATCGCCGGGCACACTTGTTGACTGGAATTGATAGTAATAAAGATCAAAGTTATTTCCTTTGTCAGCTAAATCAGGACCAGCTCAAGCAAGCGATTTTTCCAATCGGCCACTTACTTAAATCAGAAGTTCGGGAGATTGCCAGAAAGAATAATCTATCAGTGGCCGAGAAGAAGGACAGTCAGGGGATTTGTTTTGTAGGCAAGGTGGAGATGATTGATTTTCTTAAAGAGCGTATCCCAGAACGAACTGGGAATATTGTGACCACTAATGGAGAGGTGATCGGCCAGCATAAAGGCTTCATGTATTACACCGTTGGTCAGCGTGAGGGTTTGGGTGTTGGTGGTGGCCCAGCTCGTTACGTGGTTGAGCGTCGACCGGAAACGAATGAGGTTGTGGTAGCAGTTGGGGAGGATGATCCAAGATTGTATTCGACCACTTTAGTCGCAGTTGATTTGAGCGAAACACTTCCTGGCAACTTGAACACAATTATTAATTCGACGATTGAAGCACGGATTCGTTACCGTCAGCCATTAGCAAAATGTGTGGTTGAGAAGATTGATGGCGATCAGGCTTTTGTTAGATTTTTATCACCTCAACGCTCGGTGGCTCCGGGACAGTTCATAGCTTTTTATCACGGTGATGAGCTGATCGGCTCTGGCATTATTGATTCAGCTCAATAAAAAAAGAGGCCGCTTCACCAAGGGATGAAGCGGTGGCGGCGATCTAGTCGATCGCGAAGCGGTGACGCAAGGAGCTGATCAAATCGCGGTTGACGATCAGGTGCACGGCTTGCAGGGCTGGCGAATCTGATCCGCAACACTCGCGGGCCTGGCGGATGACTTCGTTGATCGTCAGCCTGGCGATGAACGGATCCATTGTTAACCGGCCGTTTTGTAAGATGACAGAGCAGGAATCGGCGGCTACACGCAGACGTTGCGCCATTACATCGACGTCGGCGGTGTATTCCGCTATCAGCGCCACGCCGGCTATTAGGTATTCCACGGATCGATAGTCGAGCACGATCGTTTGGTCTTGCAGTGTAGCGGTTAGCTCCAACCTGTGAGCGGTGTTGATACGCTCGATCAGTGTAAGGTCACAGAGTGAAATCGCATCATTCTCTTTGGGAATATGGCTCTTGGCTAACACACGAAGGCGAAGCGCTACGTGCTCTCCCAACCGCTTGCGAAGTGGCTGACCACGTTCCGTTGTTGCCAGCAACATTTTCGGCACAATCGTGGCGAGTTGTTCAACGAGCCGGGATAGCTGATGTGG
>CAYPRR010000196.1:0-1522 GCA_964413245.1 uncultured Gammaproteobacteria bacterium | reverse complement strand
GTTGGCCCTTATGATGTTGTTCATGGTGGCGATTCTTTACGAGCCAAAGCTTAAGAGGTATCACCCAGTCGTGGCCGGATTATTCATGGCTTCGATTCCTGCTTTGGCTTTAACATACTCTCGTTCCGCTTGGTTTGGGTTTTTACTTGGCTTTTTGTTTATCGCACTTTATGCCAAGCGAGATCGTCGTGTTTTGATCGGCGTTGGCGTTTTGGTTCTAACGATTATCATTTATCTAGGTTTTTCTGGTTTAGTGGTTAATCGGCTAGTCGAAGGCGCTGATCAATCAATTATTGAACGTTTCTTCGAAGCCTTTTCATATGAGCGTTGGCGCGGAGAATATTATGGCTTAGGTCGATTATTCTGGATTGTCCAGACGATTATTACCGTGGTTCCGAATTCTCCAATTTTCGGTTTTGGACCAGCAACTTATGGAGGTGGGGCCGTGGCTGCTCTGGGTAATACCGGTGTTTATGATGCGTTAGGTTTACCGTTTGGTGTATACGGTAGCGAAGGCTACATCGACAACAATTGGATGAGTTTGTGGGGAGAACTTGGTACGGTTGGTTTAGTTTTGTACTTATGGATCTACCTTGGTATTTTCAAGCATTGTTTGCGAGTTTGGCATACCTCCAAAAAGATCATCACTAGAATGTTGGCAATTTCTGTAGCGGCAATTTTCATCGCTGTGGCCTTAAATGCTTTTCTCGCTACCTTCCTAGAAGTCAGAACACTGGCAGTTTATTTGTGGGTCTTTGCTGGTTTGGTTTATGTGCGAAGTGAACAAGAAAAATTAAGAGAAGAAGAATGAAGATAATTCAAGCACATAAGTATTATTATCAACGTGCCGGCGCTGAGCGGGTAGCACTTGGGCTTTCCAGAATGTTGACGGAACATGGTCACACAGTGGCGCCTTTTGCCATGCGTTATCCAAAGAATTTGCCGTCGCCTTGGAGCCAGTATTTTGTTTCTGAACTTTCTACTGAAGCTGGAGCGGGGAATGCGTTAAGCGCACTCAAAATGTTTCGGCGGGCTTGGTGGTCCAGGGAAGCTGAAGAAAAGATGAATCAACTGCTTAAGGTTTTTCGGCCAGATATTGTTCATGCACATAATCTTTACACCCATCTCTCACCAAGTATTTTACGAGCTTGTAGCCGTCACGATGTACCTGTCGTCATGTCACTGCATGATTACGCGTTGGTGAGTGCCAACTACGCCTTGTGGAGTGGCAATCAAACCATGGATCCGGATCAGCTAAATATTTGGACGACAGCCAGCACAAGATTTATTAAAGGTTCATACTTGGCGACATTGGCTTTGGATTTGATTAGAGCTTGGCATCAGAAGTTACATTCTTTTGATCGTTACATTTCGCAATACATCGCACCTTCAGAGTTTGTGCGCGATGTTTTTATGGCCAACGGATTTTTGGGTAGCAAAATTTCCGTTTTTCCAATTTTCAGCGACGCTCCATTTCAAACAAAAAAAACCGATCAAGGCTTTGTGTTATTTGCTGGACGGT
>CAYPRR010000195.1:0-1566 GCA_964413245.1 uncultured Gammaproteobacteria bacterium | reverse complement strand
GGCAGTTGACCACCCCCGATCTGTCGCGTTGCGGCGTGGCAGGGATACAGCGCGGACGGGTCATGGCATGGGCGCTACAGCATGGCGTCACGCTGCATGTGCGCGATGTCGGGCTGGAGGAGGCGCTGCATGCCGACGAGCTGTTCATCGTGAACAGCGTCATCGGGCTGTGGCCGATACGCGAACTGGGGCAACGCCAATGGAGCCATTTCCCGGTTGCCATGCAAATTCGCCACGGCCTCGAACAGCAGGACGCATGATGCGACGGTTCTTCACCCTGATCATCCTACTAGTGCTGCTCGCCACGGCTGGGCTGGGCTATTACGCTTACCGCCCGTTGCCGTTGCCCGCCACGCCGTTTGAATTTGAATTGAAACAGGGCAGCAGCCTGAAGAGAATGGCGCGGGATATGCAGCAGGCCGGCCTGCTGCAACAGGACCAGCTGTTCGTCTGGCTGGTGCGCCTGCTGGGCAAATCGGGACAGCTCAAGGCAGGCAATTACGCGCTGGAACGCCCGGTTTCGCCGCTGGAATTACTGGAAATCATCAGCAAAGGCGAGGTGATCCAGCGCCAGATCAGCATCATCGAAGGCTGGACGTTCAGGCAATTGCGTGCCGCGCTGGACGCCAGCCCGGATGTCGCACATGACACCTTGAACCTGACCGACGCGGAAATCCTGCAACGCATCGGTGCGGCGGAAAGCCATCCGGAGGGGCTGTTTTTCCCCGACACCTATAATTTTGCCGCCGGCAGCAGCGACTTGGCGATCATCAAGCGCGCCTATCACGCCATGCAGCAACGCCTGCAGGAAGCCTGGGCAGGGCGCGATGCGGGCTTGCCGTTGCAAACTCCTTACCAAGCGCTGATTCTGGCCTCCATCGTCGAAAAGGAAACCGGCACGCCAAGCGACCGCGCCATGATCGCCGGGGTGTTCGTGAACCGCCTGCGCAAGGGCATGCTGCTGCAAACCGACCCGACCGTGATCTACGGCCTGGGCGAGAAGTTCGACGGCAACCTGCGCAGGCGCGACTTGCTGGCCGACACCGCTTACAATACCTACACGCGCGGCGGATTGACGCCCACGCCGATTGCCTTGCCGGGCATGGACGCGTTGCAGGCAACCTTGCATCCGGCGCAGACCGACGCGCTATACTTCGTGGCGCGCGGCGACGGCAGTTCGCAATTTTCCAGCAATTTGACGGCGCACAATCGTGCGGTTAATCAATACCAGAAATGAGGAAGAACAGTCGTTAGCCACTAGTCGTTAGTCGCTAGTTAAAAAAATCCGCGTTGTGGACACCTTCAACTAACAACTAACAACTAACGACTAACGACTACCAACTAACCACAATGAGCAAATTCATAACCTTTGAGGGGGTCGACGGCGCAGGCAAAAGCACCCATCTGGCATGGTTCGCCGATGCGTTGCGGCAGCGCGGCCCCGATGTGCTGGTCACGCGCGAACCGGGCGGCACGCCGCTCGGCGAGCAGCTGCGCGAGATACTGCTGAGCCAGCCGATGAGCATCGGCACCGAGGCGCTGCTGATGTTTGCGGCGCGCCTGGAG
>CAYPRR010000194.1:0-1572 GCA_964413245.1 uncultured Gammaproteobacteria bacterium | reverse complement strand
GATCAATGGCGTACCAGTCATTTCTGGTGGTTGCTCTAATCCGATAATTTTTAATAACGTCGGAGCCACATCAGCTAACATCCCGACCGGAGGAAGCAATGACAAATCCCCTTCCGGCACATCGCCAGAAAGTCCAGATTGACCTTCGAACTGTTTACCAATAATCCAAAACGGAACCGGATTAGTGGAATGTTCTTTATCCATGCCACCAGTTTGCAGATTACGAACTTCTTCACCATTACCGTGATCAGCCGTGATCAAAACTACTCCGTCTTTGGCTAGTACTTCAGAAACGATTTTACCAACGCATTCATCTACTGCTTCAATCGATTTAATCGTCGCCTCTAAATTACCGGTATGGCCAACCATATCAGCATTAGCAAAATTCATGATAATAACATCGTAATTACCAGTTTTGATTTCCCTTACTACACGATCTGTTAATTTATAAGCCGACATCTCTGGTTGTTGATCGTATGAAGAAACTGCTGGCGACGGAATAATTGCTCGATCTTCATTTGGAAACGGATCTTCATGCGTACCGTTTAAAAAGAACGTCATGTGCGCATATTTTTCAGTTTCGGCGATATGTAATTGTACTAGACCTGCATTAGAAATTACCTCCGCCAAACAATTAACCAAAGTAATTGGCGGTAAAGCCACTTCAACCGGCAAGCCACCCTCGTATTCCATCAAGGTGACAAAAACAACATCCTTAATGTAATCACGATTAAATTTATCAAACGATGGCAAAACAAATGCCTTCGTAAGTTCACGCGCACGATCTGGTCTAAAATTAAAGAAAATCACAGCATCCCCTGGCTTAACCGTGGCCACCGGCTCTCCGCCTTTAGTCATGACCGTCGGCACAAATTCTTCATCGTAAACTTCTTTGGTATATGAAGCTTTGATCGCTTCAAAAACGTCTTCGGCCGTGGATTCCGACTGACCTTTAGCAATAGCGTTGTAAGCCTTCTCAACTCGATCCCAACGGTTATCACGATCCATGGCAAAATAACGACCAGACAATGTGGCGATTCGTCCAACACCAATTTCCTTAATTTTATGATCGAGCGTAGTCACGAAATCGACGCCAGAATTATAAAGTGTATCTCGACCATCTAAAATTGCGTGCACAGCTATATCTTTTATTCCTTGTGCTTTGGCCAAATCTAGCAAGGCATGACAGTGAGTGTCTGAAGCGTGAACCCTGCCACTAGAAACCAAACCAAGCAGATGCAATGTTCCACCCGACTTTTTGACCTGCTCAGTCGCCTTTAAAAAAGCAGGCAAAGAAAAAAATGATTTATCGGCAATCGTTTGTTCAACTCGAGGCATGGCTTGGTAATAAACCCGACCAGCACCGATAGTTAAATGGCCGACTTCAGAATTGCCCATTTCGCCCCACAGCAAACCAACAGTTTCACCAGAAGCTCGCACGTTAACCACTGGGTAACGAGCCGTTAACATGTCAAAAGTAGACTTTTTCGCCTTTGTTATAGCGTTTCCCTCAGAATCTGGGGCTACACCAAAACCATCTAAAACAATTAAAAAAGCCGGCCTGGGTCGTTG
>CAYPRR010000193.1:0-1573 GCA_964413245.1 uncultured Gammaproteobacteria bacterium | reverse complement strand
GCATTCACCAGCGCCTGACGCATGCGCTCGGCGTGGTCGATGTTTTCGCAGAACACGATGGTCTTGGCAAAGCGGTCGGTGGCCTTGAGAAATTCGGTAATCTTGGCGGCGACGAGTTCGGTGCGCTTTTCCAGAATCAGGTTGCGGTCGAAGTCGCGTTCGTTGTATTCGCGGTCTTCGATCACCTGGCCGTATTTGTCAGTCTTGCCCATCTCTGGGCGCCAGCCTTCTAGGTCTTTGTCGATGCCGATGCGCACCACCTTGTAGGGCGCGAGGAACCCGTCTGAGATGCCTTGGCGTAGCGAATAGGTGTAGAGCGGTTCGCCGAAATATTCGATGTTGGAAACATCTTCGGTTTCCTTCGGTGTAGCAGTGAGGCCAATCTGCGTCGCGGTCGAAAAGTATTCGAGAATCTTGCGCCATGCCGCATCATCCGCCGCACTGCCACGGTGGCACTCGTCAATGATAACCAGATCAAAAAAATCTGGCGAGAATTGCTTGTAGATGTTTTGCTCTTCCTCGGTTCCGGTGACAGCCTGATAGAGCGACAGGTAAATTTCGAATGATTTATCGACCGTCCTGTTGGTGATCTTGGTCATCGCCTGGCCGAACGGCTTGAAGTCGTTGACCTTGGTCTGGTCGGCGAGGATATTTCGGTCAACGAGAAAAAGGATGCGCTTCTTCGCACCCGATTTCCACAACCGCCAGATGATCTGGAACGCGGTGTAGGTCTTGCCCGTGCCGGTCGCCATGACAAGCAGAATGCGGTTCTCGCCGCGTGCAATGGCTTCTACCGTGCGGTTAATGGCGATGAGCTGGTAGTAGCGCGGTGCCTTGCCGGAAACGTCTTCGAAATAATCCTGAGTGGTGATGGTTTCCTGCTCGCTGCTGTAGCCTTTGGCTTCCCGGTAACGCACCCAGAGTTCCTCCGGCGTGGGGAACTGATTGAGTGGAATTTCTCTCTCGACAATGACGGATGAACCCGTGCGGTCGTGCTCCAGAAAGGCATCGCCGTTCGAACTGTAGGCAAATGGCACGTCGAGAATTTCGGCGTATTCGAGCGCCTGCTGCATGCCAGCGCCTATGGAGTGGTTGTTATCCTTGGCCTCGACGACCGCAATGGGGATGTTTGGCTTGTAATAGAGAAGGTAATCGGCTTTCTTGGCTTCGCCGCGCTTCACCGTTTTGCCACGGACGATGACGCGCCCCTTGGTGAAGTAGATTTCCTCGCGAAGCTGGGTCATCACGTTCCACTTCTCGCCTTCAGCGCCGACAATGGCCGGGGTGATGAACTTGGTGCGGATGTCTGCTTCGGTGAGTTCTTTTTTATTCATTAAGTGACCGATAGAAAGCTGAGCTTGGCAAGTGCGCCAGATGATAGCTTGTGCGCTTGGGATGAGCAATCAGACAGAATGCAACGCCGCACGCATCTACCGAACCCACACCGTCTTTGCATTCACAAATTCGTGCATCCCCAGCCTCAACAGCTCGCGCCCGTAGCCTGAGGCCTTTACGCCACCGAACGGCAGGCGCGGGTCGGATTTGACTATGGCGTTGATGAAGGTGCTGCCGG
>CAYPRR010000192.1:0-1575 GCA_964413245.1 uncultured Gammaproteobacteria bacterium | reverse complement strand
TCCGATTTACGCCTTAGCTGGAGCGCTCACACAAAAGGTGCGTCGCTTAGTCGCCGAGACGGCGATTAAATTTGTTGATGAGCTGGAAGAGTGGTTGCCAGAATATATTTTAAAGCAAGAAAAGTTGATAAGTTTGAAGACCGCCGTCACTAAAATGCACTTTCCAGCCAAGATGGAAGAGCGCGAAGTGGCCCGCAAGCGTTTAGCTTTTGATGAATTTTTGTTGCATCAATTATTGCATCGTCAGGCACGACAAGAATTACTTCAGCAAAAATCACCAGCCATTCCATTTAAAGAAGAGATTATCAAAGAGGCGATTGCCTCGCTCCCGTTTAAGTTAACCGGCGCGCAGAAAAAGGCTTTGTGGGCGGTGATTAAGGATGTGTCGCGTCCAGAGCCGATGAATCGATTATTAGAAGGTGACGTTGGTACAGGTAAGACTTTGGTTGCCGCACTCGCTGGTTTGAACGTGGCTTCGTCTGGCTATCAAACAGCGATGTTGGCGCCAACTGAAATTTTAGCTGATCAGCACGAAGCAACGTTGGAGCGATTGTTTGGCAACCGATTACGAATCGCTGTGTTTACTCGTACCAAACGTCGAGTAGCCGGCCGTGAAGTCACCAAAAAACAGATGCTTGATGCTTTGGCTAATGGTCAAATCGATTTTGTAGTCGGTACGCATGCCTTGCTCTCTGAAGGCGTCTTGTTTGATCGTCTTGGATTGATCGTGGTTGATGAACAGCATCGTTTTGGTGTGAAGCAACGCCAGGCGCTCAAGGATCGTGAAGGGGATCAAGACGGTATTCCGCACTTACTTTCGATGACCGCGACGCCTATTCCGCGTTCGTTGGCCTTGGTGCTTTATGGTGATTTAGATCGTTCAATCCTCGATGAATATCCAGCTGGTCGCAAGCCTATAGAAACGTCGATTGTTGATGCCGGCCGTGAAGATGAATGGTACGATGTGATGCGCGAACAAATGGATCAGGGTCGGCAAGTCTTCGTAGTCTGTCCGTTGATTGAAGAATCGGATGCGTTGGGCGTGCAATCAGTTTCCGAAGTTTATAATGAGTACTCACTAGGTGCTTTTACTGCGTACCGATTGGGTATGCTCCACGGCAAAATGAAGACTGATGAAAAAGATGCGGTGATGCGCAAGTTTGTCTCTGGTGAAATCGATATGTTGATTTCAACTACGGTTGTAGAAGTTGGTGTTGATGTGCCAAACGCTGCTGTTATGTATATTGAAGGTGCTGAGCGATTTGGCTTGGCTCAACTGCACCAGTTGCGTGGTCGAGTTGGTCGAGGTGAATATCAAAGTTACTGCTTCCTGCATCCCACTGGCGAATTGCAAGGCAATGCCCGTGAGCGATTGTTGGCCGTTTGTCGAACGCAAAACGGTTTCGTGTTAGCCGATAAAGACTTGGAATTGCGTGGCCCGGGGAATATTTTTGGCACCGATCAATCTGGTTTTGAATCATTTAAAATCGGAACTTTTGCCGATGTAGATTTAATGTCGCACGCCAAGGATTATGCTAAGGATATGTTCGATGAAGACCCAAGTTTGAATACCTG
>CAYPRR010000191.1:0-1600 GCA_964413245.1 uncultured Gammaproteobacteria bacterium | reverse complement strand
CCCGCGACAAAATAGCTGCCGGTGATCAATATCGCGAGGCGATGGTCGCCTTGCGAAATCCAGCTCACGAGGCCGTAAGTCAGCGGCCCCAGTATTGACGAGAGCTTGACCGACAGCCCCCATAGCCCGAAGAACTCGGCGCGCCGCGTGGCCGGGCTCAACAGTCCAACCAGCGCGCGCCCGGCGGACTGGCTGGCGCCCATGCAGATTCCCGCGAGGTTCGCCGCGGCCCAGAACATCCCTGCGTCCTGCGCGCCCCATGCCAGGATGACCACGGCGATCCAGCCGGCCAGCGTCAAGGCGATGAGGGGAATATGGCCGATGCGGTCTTGCAGGTGGCCGAACAGGAAGGCGCCGATCGCGGCGGTGATGTTGACCACGAGGATCAGCATGATGGTCTGCCGGGTCGTGAAGTGCATCGCCTGCTGTGCGTAGATCGCGGCGAGCGTGATCACCGCCTGGACGCCCGCCTGGTAAAACACCGTGCAGATCAGGAAGCGCCGCAGGTCGCGGTAATGCCTCGCGTGCCTGATGGTTTTCCCGAGCCGCGCGAAGGATTCCTGGATCAGGTTCAGCCCCTGCAAATGGGGTTGCGGCACGGCGCGTTCCTTGAGGAACAGGAAAACAGGCAGGCTGGAAATCGCGAACAATGTGGCGGTGATCAGCATGGTCACCGGCACGAAGTCCGCCGCCTGCTGGCCCTGTCCCTGCGCCCAGGTCACATAAGCGAGGCAGGCGCCGAGGCTCACCAGCCCGCCGACATAACCCAGGCTCCAGCCCCATCCCGACACCCTGCCGAGCGCATGTCCGCGCGCCAGTTCCGGCAGGAAGGCGGCCACCAGATTTTCGCCGCTGCCGTAAAAGAAATTGGAAAGCACGATCAGGAAAATCGCGAGCCACAGGCTGTCTGGCCCGGCCAGCGCGAGCAGCGCGGTGAAAAACACGCAGCCGACAGTGGTCAGCGCGAGCAGCTTTTTCTTCGCGGCATACGCATCCGCGTAAGCCCCGATGAGCGGCGCGGTGAACATGATCGCGGCGTAGGAAACCGCCAGCGCGGCCGTCCACGCGAACGTCGCCCATGGCTGGTTGCTTGCCACCACCGAGACGAAATAGGCATTGAATATCGCGGTGATGACCACCGTGGTATAGCCGGAGTTGGCGAAATCGTACATTGCCCAGGCCCAGACTTCGCGGGGGGTGACGGTTTTGGCAAGGGAAGGGCGCATGGTTTTTCTTGACTGCCGGGGACGGCTGGGGGGATATTGTTGACCATTACCGCCGTGAAAGTAAAACGGCATGCGTGGCGAGAATCTTCTTTTTCGAACAATCAAGTAAGGGAGCGCCTGGTGAACGCGATGAATGACCCCTCTGGTACATTGCTGGCAACCGTCCGGAAGCTCGCGGCCGAGCTGCACGCGCGCCCCGAGGAAGCCATTCAGGTCGCGCTGGACAGCTCGCTCGAACGCGACCTAGGCTTCGACAGCCTCGGGCGGGTGGAGCTGCTCACGCGCCTCGAGCAGGTCTTCGGGGTCAGTCTGCCGGAACGGGTGCTGGCCACCGCCGAAACGCCGCGCGATCTGCTGCAGGCGGTGCTGGCCGC
>CAYPRR010000190.1:0-1639 GCA_964413245.1 uncultured Gammaproteobacteria bacterium | reverse complement strand
CAGAAAAGATTCTATGATCGTTTTCAAACTCCTTTCTACGTTCTGCTTTTCCCTTTCTCCTTTTTTATAATTAACGGCGAACATTAGCAAAAAAATGCGATTTTGTCAATATTTTTGCACAAAAAACGGGGTTTTTGCCCCGTTTTTTTGATTATGAGAGAACAGTTTTCAGATACTTTCCTGTGATGCTTTCTTTGACTTTTACGATATCCTTTGGAGTTCCTTCTGCAACCAATCTCCCTCCTTTAATACCACCATCTGGGCCCATGTCAACCACCCAGTCTGCTCCTTTAATGACATCTAAGTTATGTTCAATGATAACAACCGTATTCCCCTTATCTACGAGCATGTGAAGAACACCGAGAAGGCGCTTAATGTCTTCAAAATGAAGTCCTGTTGTTGGCTCGTCGAGAATGTACAGGGTGCGACCGGTTGCGCGACGAGAGAGCTCTGTAGAGAGCTTCACGCGTTGTGCTTCTCCACCAGAGAGGGTTGTTGCACTTTGTCCGAGACGAATGTACCCAAGACCAACTTCATGAAGCACATCGAGCTTCTCAAAAATAGACGTCTGATCCGCAAAGAAGCGACGCGCTTCTTCCACGGTCATATTCAAAATGTCCGAGATATTTTTTTGTTTGTAGTGAACCTCGAGCACCTCTTGGTTGTAACGTGTTCCGCGACATTCTGTACATTCCACGTAAACATCGGGGAGGAATTGCATTTCAATCCGACGCACTCCGTCTCCGGCACACGTCTCACAACGTCCACCGCCTTTTACATTGAAACTGAATTTACCCGCATCAAAATTTCGCATTTTTGCTTCTGGAACTTCTGTATATAAATCACGAATGGCGGTAAAGACTCCTGTGTACGTTGCGGGATTTGAACGTGGTGTGCGTCCAATTGGCGATTGATCCACCGCAACGACTTTATCGATGTGTTCAATTCCTTTAATGGACTTATGCGCTCCCGGATATTCTTTTGCGCGATAAAAATGTTTCGATAACGATTTCCCAAGGATGTCGAGAATGAGCGTGGACTTTCCAGAACCGGAAACTCCTGTGATACAAACAAGCTTTCCGAGTGGAATGGAAACGTTTACGTTTTGCAAGTTGAATGCGGTTGCTCCAACGATATCAATACTCTTTCCGTTTCCTTTACGATATTTCTTTGGCAACGGAATCACACGATCCCCAGACAAATAAAGTCCTGTGAGTGAATGTTTATTCTTTTTAATTTGCGCTGCCGTTCCTTCTGCCACAATTTCCCCACCGTATTCTCCCGCACCTGGACCCACATCAAACACATAATCGGCCGCTTGAATCATTGCTTCATCATGCTCCACAACAATCACCGAATTTCCAAACTCTTGTAAACGACGAATCGTTTGAATCAAACGATCGTTATCGCGCGGATGAAGTCCGATAGATGGCTCGTCGAGAATGTAAATGACTCCTGAGAGTCCGGAACCGAGCTGGGAAGCAAGACGCACACGTTGTGCTTCTCCACCGGAGAGCGTCATCGCAGAACGATCAAGCGTCAGATACCCGAGCCCAACTTCTGTAAGTTGTGCCAAACGTGCGCACACTTCTTTTCCAACACGTTCCGTAACCAGCAATTCATCGCCCGAGAGTCCACT
>CAYPRR010000189.1:0-1661 GCA_964413245.1 uncultured Gammaproteobacteria bacterium | reverse complement strand
CGGGAATGCCGAGCACGGTCTCGGCACCGAACCAGGTGGCGAACACCATGGCCAGCACGATGTACATCGGCAGCGAGCGTCCGGCGGTAATGTAGTCGCGCGCGTTGTGGACTCTGGTGGCCGCATACATGCCGATGCCGATGGAAAGGACCAGATACAGGAATACGAAACCGACCAGCATGATAGGAACTCGCTTGGAACAATGACGATGCGGATTCTAGCAGTCCTGCGACGCAGGGCAAGCCGCCGGCTATTTCCGTCGGCCTATTTTTCGTGCAACTCGCGCAGATCCTTGTTGAGGAAGAACGCGATCACGGTACGGATCACCACGATGCCGCCGAGTATGGCGAGCGACTCCCAGCTGGGTACCATGATGGTCTGGATGATGTCACCGGCGAGGAAGAAATCCAGCCCCAAGGCGGTCTTTTCGCCGATGGCGATGCGGATATGGCTGATCGGCGCCAGCTGCGGTTCGCGCATCAGTGCCGATTTGACGCGCAGCAATAACTTGATCAGTCCCTCGATTGCACCCCACAGCACCACGCCGATGCCGACCATTTCGATCCACGGCACCACCGTTTCCACCAGCTCGATCAGCAGATCATGCATGGGCGCCCCCTGCCAGCAAACCCGGCGAATCGGCTGCAATCGGAGGGCAGCGGCTCACCGGGTTCAACGCGGCAAACTTACAGCTCCTTGGCGTGATTGGCCAGATATTTCGCCACGCCTTCGGTCGAAGCGTTCATGCCGGCCTTACCCTTGCTCCAGCCGGCCGGGCAGACCTCGCCATGCTCTTCGTGGAACTGCAACGCATCCACCATGCGCAGCATTTCGTCGATGTCGCGCCCCAGCGGCAGGTCGTTCACCACCTGATGGCGCACCACGCCGGCGCGGTCGATGAGGAATGAGCCGCGAAACGCCACGCCGCCTTCCGACTCGACATCGTAGGCCTTGCAGATTTCGTGCTTGATGTCCGCCACCAGCGGATAGCGCACCTGGCCGATGCCGCCGTTATTGACCGGTGTATTTTTCCACGCCAGATGCGTGAAATGCGAGTCGATGGAAACGCCGATCACCTCGACATTGCGCTTCTTGAACTCGTCGAGGCGATGGTCGAACGCGATGATTTCCGAAGGGCAGACGAAAGTGAAATCCAGCGGGTAGAAATACAGCACGGCGTATTTGCCGGCGATGTGTTTTTTCAGGTTGAAATTCCCGTTGATTTCGTTGTTACCCATCACGGCAACGGCGTTGAAATCGGGGGCGGGCTTGCAGACGAGAACGGCCATGTTTATCTCCTTGTGGTTGAGTCAGGTTAGCGCAATTTAGGCTTTTGCTGCTACTGCGTCAACTTGCAGTCTATGTCAGCCCGCCTCAGAATTCCATGATCTAAATCATGAAACGTGCCGCCACAAACACGGCGAGCATGGAGAAAGCCAAAGCCAGTTTGGCGGCGACGCCCAGCGCCAACCCAATCGTGGCGCCCACCCCCGCCTTGCCTGCCGCGCCGAGGTGGCGCCGCACGGAAAATTCTCCGGCGAAGGCGCCGACGAAGGGGCCGAGCAGCAAGCCGGGCAGGCCGAAGAAAATCCCCAGAATCGCGCCCAGCATGGCGCCCGCCATGGCGCGCCGCGAGGCGCCGAAATGTTTGGCCCCCAGCA
>CAYPRR010000188.1:0-1676 GCA_964413245.1 uncultured Gammaproteobacteria bacterium | reverse complement strand
ATATCTAAATTTTGTTCATCTGGTGTAGACCCCAACGCTTCACGAAACGCCATCTCCTGCGCCGGACCCAAAATCTTACCGATAAGTTCGGCAGTATTTTTGGAACGTTGAGCTGGTTTGGCGAAAGGGTTTTCAATGGAACCAAAAGGTAGGGACATATTAACTCCCTAAATCTTCCTCGATCTCCAAAAGTCGATTGTATTTAGAAAGTCTTTCCGAACGAGATGGTGCTCCTGTCTTGATATATTCGGCGTTAACAGCCACGGCCAAATCAGCAATCGTCGTATCGCAGGTCTCACCAGAGCGATGTGAAATGACCACCTTCTGCTTTGATTTTTTGGCCAAAATTATTGTCTCCATGGTCTCAGAAACCGTGCCAATCTGGTTCATCTTTATAAGAATGGCGTTGCTACATTTTTCTTCTACACCGCGTCGCAGTCGCTCAACATTAGTGACATAAAAATCATCACCAATAATCATCATCTTCTTGCCTAGACGACGAGTGCACTCGGTCCAATCAGCCCAAGCGTCCTGATCGAGTGGATCTTCAATTGAAATCAGAGGATATTTTGCATTCCACATTTCTAACAAATCAGTCATCTCTGTGGCGGTCATTTTTCGACGATCAGTTTTCAAGATATAACGTCCGGTTTTATGATCAAAAAATTCACTGGCAGCGATATCGATTCCCAAACCGATTTCCTTGCCTGGTTTATATTTTGCTTTTTTAATGGCCTTAACTAGATATTCCAACGCCTGTTCGGTTTTACCAACGTCAGGTGCATAACCGCCCTCATTGCCAACATCGGTATCCATGTCATCGGCTCGCAGAACGTCACCAAGAGCATGAAAAATTTCCGATCCAGCTTGAAGCTGACGAGAAAATTTCTTGAAGCCATGAGGAATAACGATGAATTCCTGCATGTCGAGATTAGTATCAGCATGAGCGCCACCATTAAAAACATTCATCAGTGGCGTTGGCAATAAAAACTTCTTTTCCTGGAAACCAAACATCTGTCGCAAGTGAACATAAAGTGGCATTTGCGCTCGCTTCGCACCGGCATGCGCCGTGGCCATCGAAACTCCAAGGATCGCATTAGCGCCAAGCTTATGCTTGTTGGCCGTACCGTCTGAAATACGCATCGCATCGTCAACCGCTTTCAAATCAAAAGCATCTAAACCGCGAACAATTTTATCAATTTTTTCATTAACATTTTTGACCGCTTTCAAAACCCCCAAACCTCGATAACGTTTTGGATCGCCATCACGCAATTCTAACGCCTCATGAATACCTGTTGAAGCGCCAGAAGGGACCGATGCCGTTCCGCGTGAACCATTGCGCAAGGTAACTGTTACGGCCAAAGTCGGATTACCACGGGAATCTAAAATCTCGTGCGCATGGACGGACTCAATTTTCTCTTTCATATCAAAAAATTAATTATTCTTATTTTATCACGAGTGGTTCAATACCCGGCATCTTTTCTCCAGCCATAAACGATAGCATCGCTCCACCACCGGTTGAAACGAAACTAAAACCTTTAACGAACTTATGTGCTTCTAAAAAGCTAACTGAATCACCACCACCAAGTATCGTCCGGACCTGTGGAACAGATGACATAGCCTTAGCGATCGCCTTAGTGCCGGCCTGACCAATTGGCACTTCGATAATTCCCATC
>CAYPRR010000187.1:0-1680 GCA_964413245.1 uncultured Gammaproteobacteria bacterium | reverse complement strand
GGTGCTGCTTGATCCACTTGAAGAACAACTCGACCTGCCAACGGCTCTTGTACAGCGCGGCAATGGTCAGCGCGGGCAATACGGTGTTGTTGGTCAGGAACACCAGCGTCTTGCCGGATTCCGGGTCTTTGAAGCGGATGCGCCGCAACTGCTCGGGATAGTCCTGCGAGACGTAGAAGCCGTTCAGCACGATGCGCTGGTCGCAGATGATTCCCGTGTTCCGATCTGTCGTCATCGAATACACCCTGCGCGCGTCCATGCCGCGCTTGGCTCGGGTCACGAAGAACGCTCCCGTCTGATGCAGCGCGAACAGCCGACGGAAATCCAGATAGCCCCGATCCATCACATAGAACGCTCCGGCCTCGATGGGCAATATGTCCAGCACGTTGACCTCGTGAGTCTTGCCATCCGAGATATGGATGAAAGCCGGAATGTTGCCGCGCAGATCCAGCAGGGTATGCAGCTTGACCGCCGCCTTGGTGGTGCGAAACGGCGCCCATGGAAACAGCGACAGGCACAGATCGATGGTCGTGGCATCCAGGGCGTAGACGGTGTTGTCCAGTTCGATGCCGAAACTGTCGTTGCAATACAGCTTGCGGGCACGGCGAATGAGCAAGGTTGCCAAGTCTGCCCAGATGCGCCAGTCGCGTCCTTCGTTGGCATCGGCCAGCGTCGAACGTCTGACCGGCGTGCGAAAACCCATGCCGTACAGCTTCGTCTGATTGGCCAGCAAACAGGTTTCTATGTCGCGCAGACTCTCGCGGTAGGTCAGTTGTGCAAAGGCCATGGCGCGGAATTGTTCGGTGCAGCTCAGGCTGCGCACTCTGGAATCGCCGCCATAACGCGCCACGATTCGCGCAAAACTGGTCCACGGCACAAACTCCATGAGTTGCGCGAACAGCGTCTTGCCCAAGTTCATAGCTCATCTCCAGAGGTATCAATCTCTGGAAGTTACTCGAACCGGAATGTGGGTAAACTGATTTCAAATCGGCACCAAAATAAAATGCTCTGCAACCCGCGCCAATGCTTAGTTCCAGCGCATGAATTCGTAAGTTAACCGGACACTACTGATTCCATGAATGTATTTGAGCGCTTTGTTAGTTTAGTGTTTGCTATTGGTATGTGTGTTATTGCTGGTCAAGCTATGGCATTTGACCTCGGTGGAATGATGAAGGAGGCACAAAAAGCCGTTCAGCAACAGGAGCCAATTAATAATAGCCAAAAGCCAGCTAAACAATCTGCTCAGCCAGCAGTTGCATCGCTAGCACTGCCAACTAAACAAACTGCATTGCCAGCTAGCAGTAGCCAGCAGACTGCTGATGTAAAAGTTCCCAATTATATTGAAACTTCAGAACCTTTAGAAATGAAGGGAATAAAGATTGGGATGACAGTTCAAGAGCTTTTAAAGCTTTATCCGCAAGGGCAAGTAATGACCCCACAACCGGATACTGCTAATTACATTTTGGGTGACCAGATTGTTGCCTACATTTCTAAACGGCCAACATCTAGCCCAACTGATTGTTCAGAAACAAATAAACCTTGTACCCCAGTGACCGTTTTGCAGGTATCAGCTAATGAAATGATGATGATATTTGTGAATAACAAACTAGTTAAGGGTTGGATTTCGCTGCTACCTATAACTAGCAAAATTGAAGCGTTTTCAGAAAACGGGCAATTCTA
>CAYPRR010000186.1:0-1683 GCA_964413245.1 uncultured Gammaproteobacteria bacterium | reverse complement strand
CGAAAATGCCACCGCGGTCAATAACTGGTCGCAAAGTCGCTAGCCAATAAGTGAAATATGGATCATCTGGTTGAAGCTGAAGTTTATCAAAATTCAGTGCTGATTCAGTTACAAAAAAACTGATATCAACTGGATCACGCTTTGCTTCCCGAGGTCGTAATTTCAATAGTCTCAGCGGCGAAATCACTAAAAATCGCGTTGTCCAAACTCGACCAGGAGAGGTAATCACAAATAAATCAATGTCACTCTCTAGTTTCGTGTGATGAAAAGCTAGCGTATTACAAACAGCAACACCGCGGATAAATGGCAAACATCGTAAATGCCAAAGTACCCATTTTAACCGTCGATATTTTCGTACGGCATCCAAATAACGGTCGTGACGTTCATTAACTTGCGCCGTGACATCACCGTGCTTTTCGTCTGGCAAACCGTAAAAGCCGTCGTGTGATTCGATTGGCACAGGGCAGGTCAAAGACCACGCCCCTACGGCACCGACTACCTCATCAAATTTCCAAACCTGACTTGGTCGATACAAATATTTCCAAAGCTCAAAAATCGTCAACGGATAACCGAAGTAGGAAAAGTAAACTAACGTTTGGTAAATATCTCGCTGTAAATTATCCATGTTTGATAATTTCTAAACACATAAACATTGGAATCTCTTGGCGAGCCACATTTTCTGCCGGTGCTCTGGGGCCCGAATCACTAACTTTGTGAGAAATCCACTCGGATAATCGACCAACACATAATCCAGATTTAGCGATTGATTCAAAGAAAAAGTTTAGTGGCCGGTGATAGCTGATCGTCGTGACCGAGGGAGCATCACCAGGATGCATCGCAATCTTTTCCTTGGACGCCGTTAAATACTTATCAACTCGACGATACTGAATACCAGCCTGATCCCAACCCCAACTACTATTTTTTAAAACCCTAAAAGCTGGATGATTAATCACCATAAAAAGTTTACCACCAACTTTCAAAACTCGCTGGCACTCAGCGATCACACCATCAACATTTTCAATATTTTGAATCGCTAAAACCAAACTTATTTTATCGATCGATTGATCAGTCACGGTTTTTAAGTTATCAGCACTATTAATCGAATAAGCGATACCCCGACCCTGTTGCTTAGCGATAGCGATCAACTCTTTAGAAATATCAGAACCGGTGACTTGCGCGCCATGCTTCTTCCAGGCTCGAGCAAAAAAACCAGTTCCGCAAGCTAAATCCAAAACCATTTCTCCTTTTTTAATCGCCATCAACCGAGTTAAATTCGGTAAAACAACTTTTAATTGAAAAGAGTTTTTATCGGCTAACATTTCGTCATACCAAGTAGCCACTTCACCCCAGGAAGTTAAATCAGGTTTTTTTAGCATAAATTTTTCCACCTTGAATAGAGAGATGAGTTACACCGATGGCAATGAAAATCGCGTCACGCAAACGGATGATCAAAGTAAATGAAATCGGATTTAGTGGAATAGCTAACAACGTAAAAATAGTGGCAAAGCCACCTTCGAACAAACCCAAGCCACCTGGAATCGGCAAGAGTAAAGTGATGCCCGGTAAAGTACTCACCAAAAATGCTTGAGCAAAAGTTAGCTGAACACCAAAAAACCAAGCGATATAAAAAACTTCTAAGATTTTAAAGCTGATGGCGATAGCAGAGATGACGGACAGTCGAAT
>CAYPRR010000185.1:0-1695 GCA_964413245.1 uncultured Gammaproteobacteria bacterium | reverse complement strand
AAAGTAAAAATCGTTCACGCTGATGATTTCGGTCAATCCGTTATTAATGAAAATGTTTCTCCAGCTACGTTGTATCGGTACACAAAGCCGTATACTCCAGCTACACCAACGGTAGATAACCCTGTTTTTGGTGCGGTCAATGTAACGATTAATAAGAATTCTTCAGAAACTGATGGCTTGGAATACGCAATTTTTGAAACTTCGCAAAATGAATATGTGCAAGCCGATGGGACATTGGGTGCTTCGGCGATCTGGCAAACGCTTGGTGCAGGTCTTGGCCAGTGGGGCTTTACCAGTGGCGTGTCTGGTCGAGTAACGGTAAATGGCCTGACAAATGATTCTTACACTTATCAATTTAAAACCGTTTCTAGAAATACTAGTGACAGTTTACATGTGGCATCAAGTGAAAGCGCAATGTCTGGTGGGGCTTCGTCAGTTAATCAGTCGCCGGTGATTGTACTGGGAGCGATCAACCAAACGACCGATGGCACCAAATATGTCACCATAAATTACACGGGGTCTGATTTGGAAAGTGAAAATTCCAACGTGATTACTGCCGAATATTCTACCAACGGCGTTGATTGGTTTGGCATGACAGAAAAAGCCGGTGTTGGTAGTGATGGAATTAATAATTTAATTTTTGCGCGAACGGGTACAGCCCATGACTTTATGTGGGATGTGGAGAGTGACCTCCCAAACACAGAAGATTCAACGGTTTTCATCCGTTTACAAGCTGGTGATGGCACGTCCAGTGGAGCTATTGTGACATCGAATCCGTTCACGGTGGATATCAAAAATCCAGTGACTAGTGCGGTGACAGCTGTGCAGAATGCGGATTCTGGTTTTGTGACTATTACTTTTATACTCGGTGATCTTTCAAATAGCACCGTGGAAATCGATCTATCTGAAGATGCGGGTGCTACGTGGACGGTAGTCGATACCTCAGTCACCGGTGAAGTTGGTGCTGATATTGGTCCGGGAACAGATAAAGTGATTATTTGGAATGCACTAGCTGATTTTGGCAATCAAGAACAATCGGACTTGCGTGTTCAGGTTCGAGCGATTGATAACTTTGGAAATATTGGTACGGACGCTTCTTCAAGTAATTTTGCTTTAGATACCAAAGTGCCAGCCGTGAGTAATGTGGTAGCTGTCCAAGATCCTGGACTCAACACTGTAACCATCAATTATGATTTGGTTGATGGCAATGATTCGACGGTGACGATTACGATTTCAGAAGATGATGGTTTGACTTGGGGCGTGGCCACCGGTACTTTAGCCGGTGACGTTGGCGCTGGCGTAAACTCAGGTGCTGGTAAAACCGTGACTTGGAACGCAGCGACTGATTTTCCAAATCGCGAACAATCAGGCATGAAGGTTCGAGTTCAGGCGACCGATACTTTTGCTAATGCGAGTTCGAACGTCTCGTCTACTGCTTTTGCGGTTGATACCAAGGCACCAGTCATCAGTGATGTTACGGCCACACAAACGTTAGCGACAGACAGCGTAGTTTTCACCTATGATTTAGCAGATAGTGGTTTATCAACCGTATCGTTAGATATTTCTGATGACGGTGGTGCTACTTGGAACGTTGTTGATACTTCGGTAGCCGGACAGGTGGGAGCTGGAATCAGCGCTGGTAATGATCAGATGATTACTTGGTCGGCTAGTATTGACGCTCCAGATGTTGACGCC
>CAYPRR010000184.1:0-1701 GCA_964413245.1 uncultured Gammaproteobacteria bacterium | reverse complement strand
TAGAGACGCAATTAATCACCTTGCCGAAGTAAATATAAGGAACGCAGAGAAAGTTGAGATGAACGAAAGTCCAGCGGAATATGCTGATAATATTGAAGTTTTATATTCAGGAATTCAAGATCAGTTAAACGAAGCGATTGGGACGCGTTTTTGTCAAGAAAATACAGGATTGATGTTGGCTATTATAGAGTTAAAGGCCTCAATAGAAACACTTGTTTCCATGACATTAAAAGAGATTAGGTCATCCAGAGATAAATTTAATATAAAGGCAGTCATCGGGTTTTCTCTTTTGAAGGAATTACCGGCAAGCATAAACTCTATAGCTTGGAATGCCTCTCATTTGCCAGATCGGATATCTGATGGAGGAATAGAACTAGACGTACAGCCAAGCGTGCTTGAAGGCATTTCTGCTAAAGTTGATAACAATTGGCGCATGGTGCAGGGAAGTATCGAAGCGATGAATCGAGTTACTGGAATTGAATAATTCATTAATTTCTTTTATGCCAAAACAAAATCTTGGCAAGCTCGATCGTGTGCTTCGTTTTGCTCTAGCTTTTTGGTGGCTTGGACCGCTAGTGCCATCGTATTCAAGCGATACGGTTAATACAATCATTTTCATCGTTGCGTGGATCGCTTTGGTCGAGAGTTTCTATGGTTGGTGTTGGCTTCACACGATTTTCCAGATCAACAATAAAGAATAACATTAAATCCCCGTTTTTTCGAACGGGGATTTTTTAGTTCATATGTATAGTGGTAACATCTGAATGTTATAATAAACCTGTGATGTCCATTCATTATGAACTCTAAATCTCTTCTTCTGCCAATAGCTCTTTCTGGCGGGTGTGTTGCACACGTAGACGGTGAAGTGCCACTTACAGATGCACATGCGATTGAGATGGCGGAGTATATGAGACAAGAATCGCTCGCAACGCCGATGGCTGTTGAATTAGCGCGACATGTAACCGTTGGCGCGGTAGACGCTACGGGTGAATCATCAACTGGTGAGCGGCTAGCTGTTGATATCGGCGCAACTGCTAGCTGGTTACAAACCGAGTATGCAAATGGGCGCATTATGGAGGCGGATCAGTCACTATTTGAAACTAGTGATGCTTTAGCACAGTATGATCCTGGTGAGACTAAATCAAAAAAAGATGATCATATTGTCGTCACAAGTAATAGTAAATGGTGGTCACTTGCATTGTTTGTTCATGAGGCCGCTCATAAATTGTTTTACCATGACATCATGGTGACGCAAGAAATTCGTGAGTCTGGGGGAGAGTTTAATGCAGGATTTGCTGATGCGGTCATCATGTATAAAGATTTCGCTTACATGCTTTCTGCGTTGTATTTTATTCCTGGTGATCTTGTTAGTGAAAATCAAAAAGTTATAAACGATGCGTTAGAAAAGGCTAGGGTAACGGCAGATAGCGGTGATTGGGTTACAGCTATGCAGGAATTAAAAGGCGATTTAGAAATGCGCACACCAGAAGAGGCGGAAATTTATATTCGTGAAGCATACGGAAATCAAAGTGAAATGTTTGAGCAGTTTGGCGTGTCGATGGACGAAGTTTCCAGTGCGTATTTTGATAGTGGTTTGTATGAATCTCTTATCAAAGAACGTGATGAAAGCCGAAGGGAATTTCACGAGGAATACAAGGCAGAGGTGCGTAGTGAGCGTAAACTTCTATAAAAATATCCGTT
>CAYPRR010000183.1:0-1702 GCA_964413245.1 uncultured Gammaproteobacteria bacterium | reverse complement strand
TGCCGGGACGGCTCATCCAGCGTGGCGGATGCATCCGCCTGCTTCATCGCGGTGACGTATTGCCGGCACTGCTGCTCAAGCTCAATCAGACGTTCCCATTCGCCGCGTACCGCCGCCTCGCGCATCTGCGCGGTCAGGGTGGATAGCGATTCGTAATTTGCGATGACTTGATGGCTGCCCATTTTCTTATCCTCTCGCATATGCCAGTTGCGCTCTATTCGCGATTTTTGGCTGTATATCCAAATGTTGCGGTACATCAGAAGCTGCAACTGACTGGCGGATACTGTCCCAGGCGCCCTTCAAATCGTTCAGCAGGCGCGCCACTTCATCCAGCGCAGCCATATCGTTATTCAAATTGGCGGCAAGCAAACGCATAACCATATAGTCGTACAATGAGGACAAATTCTGCGCCAACTCACCCCCAACCTTTTTATCCAGACTGGCATTCAGGCCTTCGCCGATGATGGCAATGGCTTTGGAAATCGCCGCGCCCTTGGCGGGGATGTCTTTGCGCATGATACCGTTCTTGGCATTGGCGATTGCCAGCAAAGCTCCCTGATATAACATCGAAATCAGCTTGACCGGGTCGGCAGCCGTCACGCTGGATTCGATTCCGACTTTGTTATAGGCTTTGATTGCAGCAGTGGCGTTCATCATCATGCTCCGTTGGAGAGTTGCTGGCTCAGGTAACTGCTGGTGCCATTCATACTGATCAGCAACATATTGAGGTTGCTGTAGGTAGCGGTGTATCGTTTTTGGAGGGCCGCCATGCGCGCTTCCAATTTGCCAAGCTGATCGTTATAGTCTTTAATAGACAAGTTAAGACTATCGGTGCGAGTGGCGATCAAGCCATCGCCGGGAGAAAGAGCTGAGGTAGCCCATGCGTCCAGCCTGGTGGCGAAACCCGTTGCAGAAGAGAACAAGTTAGTCACATCACTGAAATTGCTCGCCATCGCGCTGTTCAGTTTGCTGCTATCCAGTTTCAGCGTGCCGTCTGCCTGGAACGCAACACCGACTTCAGAGAGGTAGGTCAGGGTGCCACCGCTCGCAGCCGTATTAAAAATGCCGCGCAATTGATCCTGCATGAGTCGCAGCGTTCCATCACCCGCTAAAGCTCCCCCCTGTGCGGTGGCGCTCCCATAAGCGGAGCGGCTCTTCAACTGGCTGGCCAGCGCATTATATGCATCGATGAAGCCGGATACCGCTGTACTGACCGCGCTCGTGTCACGCGTTACTGTCAGCGTGGCGGATGTGGTCGTGAGCTTGGTTAGCGTCAGGCTGACACCCTGAATAGCATCGGTGATCGTGTTCGAAGCATTGCTAAGCGCGATACCATTCACCGTGAAGTTGGCATCCTGGGCGGCAACGGTCTGAGTCAGATTTTGCGCCCCGGCCGGATCATGAGTCAGGAAGCCGGCCACGGTAGCATCGGCCGCATCCGTTGTAACCTTTATGCTGTTGCTTACGCCGCTGTTGGTCGAAGTCAGCGCGAGGCGATAGGGTGTGCCGCTGCCATCATTGACGATGGTCGCCGACACGCCCATCTGGGCGGCATTGATCGCATCGCTTATGCCTTGCAGCGTATTGTTGGTTCCATCTATGGTGATGCTCTTGGTGCCGCCCCCGTTGGGAGTAAAAGTCGCACCGTTGGTGGTGCCGAAATCAAAAGTGACTACCGTTGCGTTACCGCTGCCGATCGCTG
>CAYPRR010000182.1:0-1754 GCA_964413245.1 uncultured Gammaproteobacteria bacterium | reverse complement strand
CATGCTGTCCGATACCTTGAAATCACTTTTTGCCGTTTCTGAAGCCTACCCACAATTAAAAGCTTCCGATAACTTCCTGCACTTGCAACACGAACTCGTGGATACCGAAGACAAAATTCAAGCTTCACGACGTTTCTACAACGGCAACGTTCGCGACTTCAACACCAAAATTCAGGTTTTCCCAAACAACATGATCGCCTCTTCCCTCAGTTTTAAAAAGTACGAATTCTTCGATGCACCAGATTCGGTCAACGAAGTTCCAGAGGTCAAATTCTAAACATGTACTCACAGATTACTGCCAATAAACGTAAAACCTGGTTGCTGGTTTCCTTGGTCACCGGTTTTATTGTCTTACTCTTTTATTTCTTTGGCCTGTATTTAGGGGTTGATCCAATCGGCGCCATCACGATCGGTACTATCTTCGCCACTGTCTATTCGTTGATCAGCTACTATTTAGCCGATAAAGTCGCACTAGCAACGCATGGCGCCAAAGAACTCAAAAAAGTTGATGGCCCGGAACTTTGGAACTTGGTCGAAAATCTAACCATCGCTTCTGGACTACCGATGCCAAAAATTTATTTAATCGCTGACGAAAGTCCTAACGCCTTTGCCACCGGTCGTGATCCAAAACACGCCAGCATCACTTTCACCACCGGGCTTCTCCGCCTGCTTGATAAGCAAGAATTGGAGGGCGTAATTGCTCACGAACTTTCGCACATCAAAAATTACGATATTCGTTTGATGACGATCACCGTTGTTTTAGTCGGGGTGATTATGTTGATGGCCCAATTAATGATTCACATCCGACCGCAACGAAGTAATAACGACAACAACCAAGCTGGATTAATCTTATTACTTATCGGTATCGCCTTAGCCATTCTTTCCCCGCTGATCGCCGAGCTTATTAAACTTGCTATTTCTCGAACTCGAGAATATCTGGCTGATGCAGACGCCAGCCTACTCACCCGTTTTCCACAAGGACTAGCCAGCGCTCTTCGTAAAATAGAAAATGCTCAAGTCACTCAACCATTACGCACCGCCAACCAAGCTACGGCCCACTTATTTATTGCCAATCCCTTTGGTACTGGTAACAAAAAATGGCTAGCTAATGTTTTTTCCACTCACCCGCCAACCAGCGAACGTATCGCCCGCCTAACTGAAATGAGTTTATAGTCTACAAGCTAATTTCTTTATGGAAGATATTGTCGCTAAATTTACAACCCATTTAAAAAACGCCTTAACTCGGGCGCTTTGTTTCGTTGTTGAACACAATGGTGAAAATATCGAACCAATCCATTTGCTTTGGGCGCTTTCCACTCAACAAGGCTGTATCGCCTCTGAAGTTTTGCGCAAAGCTGGACTAAACGCCGATATACTAACAGCGCTAATTAATAACGTACCGATTAAATCAGAAGCACAGGGCGCGATAAATCGTGCCCCAACGGCGCCGATTCTGTCGCCGGCGGCCAAATTAATCATCGAAAAAGCCGTTCTCTCGGCTTCGGTTTTTGAACATCGCTACGTTGGTACTGAACATTTACTTTACGGCATCATTCAAGCGGCACCCGCTGATGTGATGAGAGTCTTTTCGGAATATCAAATTACGACCAAAAATATTGAGCGCAATTTACAAAATGTTTTTAAAACTACTGCCGCCTTTCCAGATTTAACCGCCATGGAGGGCGCTCTTTCTGCCGAAATTAAACTCGGTGAGAATGGTGAACCGCTCGAAGCAATAGACGACAACAAAATGC
>CAYPRR010000181.1:0-1761 GCA_964413245.1 uncultured Gammaproteobacteria bacterium | reverse complement strand
ATTTGGCCGTACAGCGCTACTAAAACAATTTACAAATCTAACAGTCGAAAGGAACACTACTTCGACATGATCCTGATCGCGGTAGAAAACGCAAAACCGCCACTTACGCCGGAAGACTGGGCGCATGTAGCCGGAAAAGTCGGCTACTACAATCCTAGGTTCGGCAAACGCCTTTGGGCGCTGATGCCAAACGAACAGCGTAACAAATTGTTCGTGAAGTTCCCTGGAGTCCAGATCTCTGATTTCTACCAAAATGAACCGTGGGAAGTAGTCCGCGACCTTTTCACCTCCATTTTTACCGAAACCGAACGTCACACAAACTTCGTTCATGCTTTCGAAAGATGGTTCTATGGAGGCAAAAGCCCATTTGAAAAGGCCCACGCCTTCAAACCAGCACCAGCCTGGCAACATCAATTAGACGATCTCTTCCGTAGGTCGCTTTACGGAATTAAGCCTCAAAAAAAGGGCTAACCGACTACCCCGCACAACTATGACGTAAGTCTGGTCGTGTGGGGCATTTTATTTGACCATATATAACTTTTGCGCTAATATCAACAAGTAATTAATCCAGCCGTGATTCATGGTTTAGCCCTGGTAAGGCTTTACTGAGAGCCTCGGACGAAATCAAAAACTATGCTTACCAAAGAACAGAAAGACAAAATCATCAAAAAATTCCGCACGCATGATTCCGATACTGGTAGCCCACAAGTCCAGATCGCCATTTTGACCGCTGAAATTCGTGATTTAACCACCCACTTGAAAGCCCATAAGAAAGACTTCAGCTCACGCAGAGGTTTGGTCCGAAAAGTTGTAGAACGACGTCGTTTAATGCTTTATCTCGCTCGTGAAGACAAAAAAGCGCACGATGGCTTGGTCGAAGAACTCAAATTGCGTATTACCAAATAATTTTCGACGAACCTGGGTGATTCATCACTCGGGTTCGTCTTTGTTAGATCGTTGTTCCTTCTTTTTAAACTTTTTCACTTTTATAAATCACAGGGCAACCACACAGGGCTACCCTTACAACACAAATTTTATGCTCGTAACTCCACATCGCCGAGTCGGCGTCTTCATCGACGTTCAAAACATGTACTACAGCGCCAGAAACATTTTCAACCGCAAAGTTAACTTTTCCAATATTGTTGAAAAATCCGTTGGTGAAGCTGATTTAATTCGCGCCATCGCTTACACCATTTCAACAAAAACCGGTGACGAATCAGCCTTCTTCGAAGCTCTGCGCAAGAAAGGTATCGAGGTCGCTTCCAAAGAACTACTCGAATACAACTCAGGCGTAAAAAAAGGTGATTGGGACGTTGGTATCACGATCGACATTGTCCGAATGCTCGATATGCTCGATGTGGTTGTACTGGTTTCCGGAGATGGCGACTACGTGCCACTAGCTAACTACGTAAAGTCTCGAGGTCGTATTATGCACGTTGCCTCCTTCCGAGAATCAACATCAACTGCCTTAGTCGGTGCTGTCGACATCTACACGAACCTGTCTGATGACCAAAAAACTTATTTGATTCCGGAACGCAAAGTAGCTAGCGTTCGTGGAGCCGCTCGGGGAAAGAACGCGCCCAGCGCCGTAGGGGCCGATCCAGGTATCGACCCGTTCGATGAGCCAGAAAACAATAACAGTCGATTCGAAGAAGCAGTAGCTGAAGACTTGGGTGACCAAGAAGAAAATCGCTCCCGACGCCTATCATTTTAACTCGCCGTAGGGGCACGACTCATCGCACCCCATGAATCTAAGAAAAG
>CAYPRR010000180.1:661-1789 GCA_964413245.1 uncultured Gammaproteobacteria bacterium | reverse complement strand
ATGTTGGCCGTAAGATTTCTTTGCGTAAATCATATTAAATAATCACACTTCCCTGTCGAATCACCTGAACTTCGTCGCCTTGAATCTTAACCGTAGTCGAAGCTGGCGCCACTGGCAACGTGCCCACATCGATCACGCCGTCAATCAATTCTAATTTATCACCAAAAGCCAATTCCAAATCAACTAAATCGTAAAGTGCTGGTGACCCTGATAAATTCGCACTAGTCGCCACCAATGGTCGGTCTAACTTAGTCACCAACTCAGCCACTACTGCATTGGCAGAAACTCGAACTGACTGGAAACCGTCAGTCGAAGCACACTGTCTTGAAATCAAACTAGAAGGCAAACTTGGTAAAACCAAATTTAAAGCACCTGGCCAATATTTTTGTGCTAACTCAATAGCTCGATCGGAAAACTCAACATAATTTCTGGCGTCATCATAACCGGCAACAATCACCGGAAAAGGCCAAACCAGCGGCGCCCGCCCTTTGATGGCAAATATTTTTTCGACCGCCTGAGTATTGGTCGCATCACAGCCCAAACCGTAAGAAGTTTCAGTTGGGAAAATAATGATACCACCGTTTTGTAAAATCGTTACGACTTTTGGAAGGTCGGTTAGGTTAAAATAATTCATAGCTTGTACATTATTCAAATTAATTAATTGCATAATCTACAAGCTACAAGCCACAAGCTAATTCTTAAATGTCTCCATATACCAATTGTAAGTCTCCTTCAAGCCATCGTGCAAAACCGTGTTCGGTCGCCAATCAAGAACACCGTGAGCTGTTTTTGCTGACAGCACACTACGAAGCACTTCTCCCGGACGAATTGGCTGAAATTCAAGTTTATGTTCGTGACCATGAATATCCTTCAATAACTCCCACAATTCCAAAACACTAGTTTCCACACCTGTGGCTACATTAACCGTGCCCGCAAAATCTGATGTCAACGCTTTTACAAAAGCCTGCACAGCATCACGAACAAATAAATAGTCACGAGTCGTTCTACCATCGCCAAAAATAATCGCCGGTACACCAGTTCGTAATCGTTCTAAAAAAATTGCTATCACCGCCGCTTCCCCAGCAAACATTTGGCGTGGACCGTAAACGTTAGAGAAACGAAGAGCTA
>CAYPRR010000180.1:0-651 GCA_964413245.1 uncultured Gammaproteobacteria bacterium | reverse complement strand
TTGCCAATACCATACGGAGAAATTGGCATGGTGTCGTATTTTTCTGGCGTTGGCCGTTTTGGATGATCGCCGTAAATCGCACCACCGCTCGAGGCAAAAACAAATTTCTTACAACCAAACTTCTTAGCTAAATCTAAAACACCAACAGCGCTCACAATGTTGGTCATCGCGTCCATCATTGGGTTAGCCACCGAACGCGTCACGCTGATCTGGGCTGCTAAATGACAAACAGCGTCTGGCTTTTCTTTGGCAAAAACATCAGCCAATTCTGGTGACTGAAAACTAAGTTTATAAATTTTAGCCTCTGTATTTGGAAAGCGTAATTTATCTTTTTGATGATGATCGACCACAACAACTTGATGACCCTGTGCAACCAAAGCATCAACTAAATGCGAACCAATAAATCCCGCGCCACCAGTCACTAATATCTTCATAGCGAACGAAACCAAGCCACAGTTTTTTTAATGCCTTCAGCTAGATCAACTTTTGGTTCCCAGCCTAGTTCTTTCTTAGCGAGATGAATATCTAGTGCAATTCTTTTTGGATTATCAGCCATTTCTTCTCTTTGCTCAGCCTGCGCTTGCGTACCGATTTCGGCTCGCACCATCGAAAAAATATCGTTGGTCTTAGTTTCAATTCCAGTAGCAATAT
>CAYPRR010000179.1:0-1793 GCA_964413245.1 uncultured Gammaproteobacteria bacterium | reverse complement strand
CACAACGTTTATATATTTGCGGTGCATACAGCATGAAGTTTATTGATGAATCCAAGATCGAAGTCTTCGCGGGCAATGGCGGCAACGGCACGGCCAGCTTTCGCCGCGAAAAATACATCGAGAAGGGCGGGCCGGACGGCGGTGACGGCGGGCGCGGCGGCAGCGTGTATGCGCAGGCGGACCGCAACATCAATACGCTGGTGGACTTTCGCTTCGCCCGGACGCACCGCGCCAAAAACGGCGAATCCGGGCGCGGTTCTGACTGCTACGGCAAGGGCGCGGACGATGTGGTGCTGCGCATGCCGGTCGGCACGGTGATCACCGACATCAACAGCGGCGAAGTCATTGCCGATCTCACCCACGACGGCGAAAAAGTTTTGCTTGCACAGGGCGGCATAGGCGGCTTGGGCAATATCCATTTCAAGTCCAGTACCAACCGTGCGCCGCGCCAATGCACCGCCGGCACCGAAGGGGAAACACGCGAATTGCAGCTGGAGCTGAAAGTGCTTGCCGATGTCGGCCTGCTTGGCATGCCGAATGCGGGCAAATCCACATTCATCCGCGCTGTCTCGGCGGCGCGTCCCAAGGTGGCGGACTATCCGTTCACCACACTGCACCCCAATCTGGGCGTGGTGCGTGTATCGCATGAGAAAAGTTTCGTCATCGCCGACATTCCCGGCCTGATTGAAGGCGCGGCGGAAGGCGCCGGACTGGGGCACCAGTTCCTGCGCCACCTGGCGCGCACCCGCTTGCTGCTGCATCTGGTGGACATCGCGCCGCTGTATGAGGGAACCGATCCGGTCGCCGAAGCGCGCGCGATACTTAACGAATTAAAAAAATACGATCAATCGCTTTATGAAAAACCGCGCTGGCTGGTGCTGAACAAACTGGATCTACTGGAAGATCGCGAGGAAAAAGTAGCCGCCTTCCTCAAACAGTTCACCGATTTCGACCGCCATTTCGCGATCTCGGCGATCAACGGCGAGGGCTGCAAGGAATTGACCTACGCGATCATGGAGCACTTGCAGGAAATGGCCGCACAAGAACAACAGGCCGCCGCAAACAGCGCGCAGGAAACCGACGCGGGCACTATTTAATAACGCCATGAAAACCGTATTAACCCAATGCAAGCGCATCGTCGTCAAAGTAGGCAGCAGCCTGGTGACGAATCAGGGCGCAGGACTGGATCTTGACGCGCTGGGCGATTGGGCTCGGCAGATTGCCGCGCTCAACACCGGCGGCCATGAAGTAGTGCTGGTATCCTCAGGCGCGATTGCCGAAGGCATGCAACGCCTCGGCTGGAGCACCCGCCCTACTTCGATACACGATTTGCAGGCCGCGGCGGCGGTCGGGCAGATGGGGCTGGTGCAGGCCTACGAAAGCTGCTTCCGCAAACATGGTCTGCATGCCGCGCAAGTGCTGCTCACCCATGCCGATCTGGCCAATCGCGAACGCTATCTGAACGCGCGCACCACGCTGACTACGCTGCTTTCGTTGCGCGTCATCCCGATCATCAACGAGAACGATACGGTGGTGACCGACGAAATCAAATTCGGCGACAACGACACACTGGGCGCTTTGGTCACCAATCTGATCGATGCCGACGTGCTCATCATCCTCACCGATCAAAGCGGCCTCTACACCGCCGATCCGCGCAAAGACCCGGGTGCGACGCTGGTCGGCGAAGCGCAGGCCGGCGATATACAACTGGAAAGCATGGCGGGCGGCGCAGGCAGCCAGATCGGGCGCGGCGGCATGATCACCAAGATACTCGCGGCAAAGCGCGCGGCGCG
>CAYPRR010000178.1:0-1797 GCA_964413245.1 uncultured Gammaproteobacteria bacterium | reverse complement strand
AACTAAGGTGTGATTATCGACCAACTTAAAATTTATTTTTTTGGCCAGGGCTTTTGTCACTGTTAACTTCCCTACCGCTGGTGGGCCGTAAACAAGAATCAGTTTCACATTATTCAATTGATGGTTTATCTACAATTTCGATTTCAATAAAGTTGTCCATTGAGCCGTCGGTAATTTTTGAGATATCTTTATTAACTTTTTTTAGTTCCCCGCTTGATAGATTGAATTGATTTACTACGACGCCAAGGTTCTTGCCGATGCGTTCATGGTAATCGGCGTACTGAGCAAAATGTTTTCCCAATTCTCCGACTCTTTTGACTATTTCGGTAGTAAATTCTTCAATCTTTAATTCCCGAAGACCAAGTAAAACTGTTTGTAGATAGGCATAAAATGATGTAGGTGAAACGATCATAACGTGCTGATTGAAAGCATATTCAACCAAATTGTGACTATTAATCCCCGATCCAACTTCAGCATTTAGTAAATTATAGTAAACGCCTTCGGCAGGAATAAACATAAAAGCAAAATTCATCGTGCCAAGATCTTGGCGAATATATTTTGCTGTTTCATCAATACGATTTTTGATATCGGCTTTTAATTCCTTTTCCAATTTGTCACGTTTTTCGGCATCAGTTTCTTCCATCAGTCGATTATAATTTTCCAAACTAAATTTTGCATCAATCGCTATCTTTTGATCACGAATCATGATGACCGCATCGGCAATTAATTCTTTTCCGGTCTTTTCATCTGTTCCAAGATGATATTGAACAGCGTAAGCTGCGGTTGGTAAAACATTTCGTAATAATGTTTCTAGCCAATATTCACCAAGAACGCCACGCTGTTTCGGATTTTTTAAAATGTTTTGTAAGTTTTGAAGCTGTGATGAAAAATCTAGAACTTGCTTGTTAGTATTGTCGAGAGTTACCAATCGAGTCGTGACATCTTCGATAATTTTTGATGTTTGTTTAAATTGTTCCTGCATTGAGTTATGAGAATGTTGCATTTTTTTATCGAGTTGATCGTCGATCCGGTCCAAACGATTTTGTAATTCTTTTCGGTGTTCTGCGTCCATACGCCCAATCTCCTCTCGAATTGAATTCATCGAGGTGAGAATATTTTGCGACGCTTGGTCGTCATTTGGGCGTTGTTTTTTTGAAGTGTAATAGACGATGCATGCGCTGATAATAACGACCGCAATAATAATGAGTGTATTTGTATCCATAGTTTTATGAGTTTGAATTATAGCACTCTTATTAATTGTTGTTTGTGCTAGACAATTTACTTCAAATTGATTACAATTCGGCCGTGGTCGATCTTTGGCTACGCGACCTGTTATTATTTTACGACACTTGGATTGGATAGAATTTACGTCCTTGTAGCTCAAATGGATAGAGCGACGGCTTCCTAAGCTGTGGATGGTGGTTCAATTCCTCCCAAGGACACCAGCGGGTTTCGTGCGTTAGTTGCTCCTTGTATAATGTGAATCTGTTTGTGAGTCATCGACTTTATTTGTTTCACATGAAACTACTTCGGCGTCTGATTGGATAAATTAGCACATTGATAGTCGACAGGCAGCAAAAAAGATAATTACGTTGAGACATATTTAGAGATTGGAGGCATATTACTCAATTATCAATATTACTAACCAATTCCGATCACAAAGTAGAAAGAAGCTAGTAGAGTCAGGTCATGCTGGCAAAACAGCAGAAGTGCAGAATACAATAATCTATGAGGTGAGGATCTTTCAGTAAGTTGATGAAGTATCGTGTGAATCACTTAAAAATCCACTAAAATGGC
>CAYPRR010000177.1:0-1806 GCA_964413245.1 uncultured Gammaproteobacteria bacterium | reverse complement strand
TTTGGGGAATCCTCAGTTCGATCAATGAATAAATGATATATGACCGTAAGTTAGAGCCTATCCTGCTTCGCTGCCATGGCCTGTCAGCGGCATAAAATGTCGAGTGACAAGAGTAACAAATGTATTCGAGAAATCTATATCTAACGACCCAACTCTTTATTCCTGACTTGCTGAACTTCAAGTCCTCAATGGTTTTTGTGAGCCAACCATGATGTTCCGCTTTTTGGCAGCCACATTTCGGACAGCATGATGGACGTTCCAAGAGTTCAATGGTCTGGTTTATTCGAATGGGGAAATGTTTGCACTTAACGGACTTTTGAACCGCAGTCTTAACCCGCTTATCTGTTCTGATAAAAATACGACTTCGTTGATAATCCCAATAGCCAGCCTTGTTTATCTGTTCAAGCGCAGGAAGTGCGAAATCATTTCTTCCAAAACGATATAATTTTTCCCGCTTAATAGAATCGATATCGACAAAATCATGCCCACCACCTGTTGCTGAATTGGTTTTCAATTCGCACAATGCACAAACGGTATCGGTAACCCTTTCTAACGCCGCGCAGTCCTCGGCGTTGTAGATTGTGAGTTTCCTCAATGGATCGCCAGAACGTGTTTCTTCCCACTGGTGTCGCCAAACAATTGACGTTAAACCCGACGCTTCCGTGTCAGACCATTTAAAATCAAGGTAACGCGCAATATCCTTGAGGCTATTGGAATAGGTCGGGTAGTAGACTTTTGCATAAATAACCGACACAAGATTTATGGCCCGCTCAAACACTGCTGGCATAGATGAATACTCAGGCGGAACACCATGTCGCGCCAGCATTCGTGTAAAAAAGGTTGTCTCATAGCTGCCGTAGTGAATGAGAATCGGATTTTCGACACCAGCAAGGATGCCGAGAAAGTCATTCCAAATCCGCTTCTCGTCATCAGTTTCGTTCGCCCACAAGCTATGTTGGATGACTGATTGGCCGCTGCCGATGCGCATGCCAATGAGGTAGTAAAAATCGCGGTCTGGCAGTCCCTCCACATCAAGATAAACTGGCGTGCCTTGAATCTTCAATTCAGTGCTGCCAACGACATGGATTTTATTTTCACGAATCGCAAGCGCTTTCAGCGAATGGAGATACTTTTCACTCTTATCGGTTTGCTTCTTGGCGCGACGCCGGGGCCGAAAGGTGTAAGAAAGTTGGGTGACGGTAAAAATACCTTTTGCTTTGAGTTTCTGGCATTCCTTCTCGCTCATGCTTGACAGCAAGCTGAGGTCGTCCTTCTCGGTTGCTATCTTGCGGCAGTGGTCCTGGAATTCGCACTCTGTGCAATGCCGGTTCAGGATCAAGTCTGGCTGAGAGGAGGCTGACAGCAAGGCAGCAACTTGGCTAACGGCCTTTTGGATAGCGCTCGACAGCATGTTAGCCTTTACCGTAAAGACAGACCACCGTTCTCCATGGACTATTTTCGCTACGCCAACCTTTACACCCATTGATTTTGCGAGAACCAGCGCCTCGAACGCCGCCACCATTTTGTCTGAGTTTGACAGCTTGTTGTCTGGCACAAAACGAATCGGAACGAATTGGGCAGACGAGTTCGTTCCTTCTGGTGGGATTCGCTGTACAACTTTAAGACTGGCCTCCCAGTCTTGCGCTTGGACAATCTGGTCGAGAGCAAAATGCCAAGATGCATTCTTCCATCGACCTGCCTCAAGAGAACCACTGCCCAATTCCAGAGGGTGTGCTGCCGTTAATTCCTGCATGCCATTGCGACAGTAAGATTCTGCCCGCTTGGCGGCCCAAGCTGTGTAGTCGC
>CAYPRR010000176.1:0-1817 GCA_964413245.1 uncultured Gammaproteobacteria bacterium | reverse complement strand
ACGTTCTGGCCACCACGACCGATGGCTAGAGACAACTGATCGGAGCCGACCAAAACGACCGCCGTCTTAGAATCTTCATCCAAATCAACTGATTTAGCTTTAGCTGGCGACAATGAATTCTGGATAAAGGTTTTTGGATTTTCGCTCCATTCGATCACATCAATCTTTTCACCGCCCATTTCAGCGATGATCGTTTGAATACGCACACCACGTTGACCAATACAGGAACCGATTGGATCGATAGAAGAATCGCCAGTCCAAACAGCAATTTTGGTTCGGCTACCAGCTTCACGAGCAATGTTTTTGATAAGCACGGTGCCATCACCAATTTCTGGAATTTCCACCGAAAATAATTTACGAACTAATTCTTCGCTAGTTCGCGAGAGCATGATTTGTGGTCCACGAGTCGAAAGCGCGACTTCACGCAGGAAGACTTTGATTCGGTCACCGGTGTTGTAGCGTTCGGTTGGCACCTGATCTTCCGGTACCATCACACCAACTGTGCGACCCAAATCGACTAACACTACTCGACCTTCACGACGCTGAACTGTACCAGTCAAAACTTCACCCTCCTGATCTTTATATTCATTAAAGACAATTTCACGCTCAGCTTCACGCAACTTCTGCGTAATAACTTGCTTAGCGGTCATCGCCGCCATACGACCGAACTCGCCAGGGATTGGTAACTCGACACGGATCACGTCACCAACGGCAGCGTTTAACTTAAACAAACGAGCATCGGACTGCATGATTTCTGTCTTTGGATTAAAAGTTACTACGCCTTCAGTTGTTGGCATCACTTCGTCACGTTCTGGCATCGCAAAGCCACGAGCCGCTTCTTCAGCCTCACGTTTGGTTGCTAAATCAGCCTGCTCTTGTTTGATGCGCTCCAATTCTTCTTGCGGAATGTCTTCAACAACTGATTTCACATCAAAAGCTAAAATACCTCCGGTTTTTGGATCAAACTCCACATCAATATTTTGCATGCGGTTACCGTAATCTTTACGATAAGCAGCAGCCAAAGCCGCGCTAATTGTTTCGATAACTGATTCGTAAGAAAGACCTTTTTCTTCGCAGATTTGGCGGATGGCTGACTCGATTTCATTAGACATAAAATTTAGCTTGTAGCTTGTAGTTAGTAGGTTGAAATTAATTAAATAATCTACAAGCTACCAGCTACAAGCTAATTATTATTAACAGAGAAACCCGGCACCATGCCGAGTTCGTTACAAAGAAATACTAGCACATCAACCAAATATACGTCAACATCTGCATCTATAAATGCATTAACTAGCCGATCGGACAGTTAATGCATTTATGACTATGATAAATTGTACGATAATTAGCCCGTAAACTAACAATATTAACCACCATTTTATTATAACGGACATTAGCTGGACAGCCGAAAGTAAAAGTTAAATGAACGTTAAATGACAAAGAACAATATTCTCAAATCCTCACCACAGAACGAGAACCGCAACCCGAGCCCGAGTGCGACGGATCAACCCTGCCAAAGTCCGCCCGGGCGCCACGAGCGTCCCAGTACACGCGCGGGACGTAGCCAGATTTCTTAAACCAAGCACCGGTTAAAAAGGCGATACTATCTTCCCCGTTTTGCCAATTATCTAACAGTTCGCCAGTTTCTTGTAAGTGGTAAATAAATGCGCACATCCAATCTTCCGGTGTTTGACCGACCTCGCCCGAGAGTTGTTGGGCTAGATATTCATTAGAGCTCTTGCCAGCTTCGATTTCTGGGCGCGGATGAGTTTTGCCGTCTACTCTGCCTTCACCGGCACGAGGAATGCTACGAATACCAA
>CAYPRR010000175.1:0-1844 GCA_964413245.1 uncultured Gammaproteobacteria bacterium | reverse complement strand
AGTAGAACAAAAAGAGGGCTCGCCACTGGCGGGTCTTCTTTTTTTATGTTAAATTATAGGTACAATATGAAACCTTTATCTAAGCTATTAATCGCTGCTTTTGCCGTCATGGCCGTTGGTGCCGGTTGTTTAGGATTTGGTGGAAAGTCTGACGTTTCTGCAGTAGGTCCTTGGTGGCTTTCGTTTGATCTGCCTTCAGACTGGGAAATGTACACTAGTTATTCAAAGAATATCCCTGATCCTTCGACTGAAAAGATCGATCGGAAAGCCACTGATATCGTTTTGCAGAGCACTAAGTCACCAATCGTTTTACCAGGTAAATCAGCCGGAGCTGATGTCACGAACTTTGTTGATAAAGACTTCACTTACATTCGTGTTTTTCGATACGACGTCAATTTAACAAAGGTACCAGATGCGGCTGAAGATTTAGGTGACGGTTTCTTTAAGGTCGTTAACGATAAGGGCACAACGTATTACTTGAAGGGTCAGTACGGAATTTATAAGTTTGTGACCACGCAAGTTGATCAAGATTTTTCTGTGGCCGAAAAAGTTATCATGACGGCGGTGGAAGTAACGGGCATTACCGATCAAACAGCGGCTGAATAATTATGACTGAAGGCTTTCGGCCGTCATCTGGACAAGTAAAAAAAATTGGGCTAGTTGCGCTGGCCGGATTAGCTTTTGGAATATCACGACACGACGTTAGTAAGCCGGCTCAAAATGATGAAAAAAAGGAAATTGGCGAATCTGTTTCTGTTAGTTCAAACCCATTTTTTGATAATAATCCGGATTATTTTAGCCCCATTATTGATGGTGAATTTAGTATCAAAGAGCGAGAGAGTAGAACTAAGCGACTACCAAACGGTGAAGAAATTTTTAGTGACATCGGGTTAGATTTTTATCATGTTGTTACTGGAGACACCCTAGAAGAAATTCGTAAAAGATTGTGCTATTACCAAAAATACGCATATTTAAAGCATCAAACCGGAAAGTTAAATTCCTTTAATATTCCAGATACGGAATTAAAGGCTGGAATGTGGTTGCCTGTTCCTTTAGAGCGTAAGGATCGTCAATTAGGTGATGCAGAATTTGCCGGTTATGCTGTTCGAGCTATTGATGAGATCTTACTACATACAAAATATGGCCCAGTAGTAGCTGATATTATTTTAAAAATTGGGGAAAGTAATTTAGTAGCGACTTTAATTGCAGTCGCTAAACAGGAATCAGGAGGATTACCTTTAGGACAATTTGAGTTACACCGCTGGGAAAAAAAATATCAGGCCTTTTCTTATTCGATGTTTCATATATTAATGAACCAAGGTGGAGCAGGACTAAAGGCTCGTCATGATTTGGGATTAACAGAGGGTCAAACATACCATCCAAGCAATGCAGTGAAATTATATATTGGTTTTATGGTTGAGAAAACAAAAGACCCTGTATCTTTTTTTCCTATAGATCAACATGGCTCACAATTTGCTAAATTTTATAATGGCTCCAAATGGGAGACAACTAATCCAAATTACGTTACAGACATTACTGGATACTATAAAGATGCACAAATTCTTTTAGCTGAGCACCCAGACATCATTGACGATTGGCTATAATTTTAGTAATCTACCGAGCAGTGGCCACGTGGCGAAGTGGTTAACGCGGCGGTCTGCAAAACCGCTATGCGCCGGTTCAACCCCGGCCGTGGCCTCCATTGAAAAACGAATAGGTTGGCCGACTGCGTCGTTACGGGTCCCGGCCATCGCCTCACGCTACTTTTATGTAGCGTTCCGGCGATTGGCCACCCGCGCCTAGCATTCGTCTCAACCTATTCGTTTTTTTATTTAACACATTTT
>CAYPRR010000174.1:0-1867 GCA_964413245.1 uncultured Gammaproteobacteria bacterium | reverse complement strand
CGCGACGATAATTCCGCCAGACGTTCCTGAATTTCCAGATAGCGCGCCTTCTTGTTCTCCGGCAACTCCGCGCCGCCGAGACGGAAATCGCGCAGCTCGTTCTCGATGATCTTCTTTCGCGCCACGCTCAAACCGGCAAATTCAGGGCTGTTGCGCAATGCCTTGAATTTCCCGAACAGCGCGAGATTCTGGCCGAGTTCGGCGTAATACTGGGTGATTATCGGCAGCGTGGCGTTATACACCTCGCGCAATTCAGGTGAATTCATCACCGCGTTCAAATGCCCGACCGGCCCCCACGCGCGCGACAGCCGCTCGTTGGCATCTTCCATCGGCACGATGAAATCCTGCCAGGTCGGCGGCGCATCGTCCGCCAGCAGCCGCGCAATCAGTGCGCGGTTCTCCGCCAGCAACTGTTCGATCGCCGGTGCGACATGTTCAGGTTTGATCTCCGCAAAGCGCGGCAGACCGGAGAAATCAAGCAATGGGTTCATGGATGAGTTGGAAATAAATACTGCGGTGGGGAATCTGACTGTCGCATTTTACTATGAAAGGTTCTGACAATAGCCCGGCTCGCACCGGTCGATGCATTTCTGTTCAGAAATAAAACGAAGCTGGCATCGTTCGTCGACCCCGTTTGTTACAAGGCCTGATTAACAGTGCAACAGGAAGGAGCGGCACGATATGCCTTTCCATCCTGAGAAACTGAGTGATGCAGACGTTATCTGAGCTTTACGCGCAACGAGAACAACTCACTTAAAACATCTTCGCTCGTCAGACGCCACGGGTAGCCGTGATTACGAACCTTCCCTTCTTTTTCAGACATCAGAAATTCGAACACGATTCGTTTCGATTGAACAAGGTCGTTGAAACGCTGGATTGACGGTCGCTCACAGTAAATCAATTCCTTGTAGTGAAAGCGTTGTCGGCCAGCCGTGTTGCGAACATCTGCCTTAACGAAGACTGCGCGTGAATGCTTTTCACGAAGCCGCCCCTCAAGTACCCCGAAGGGCCAGTAACCAAATCGTGAAATCCCTTTCAATAGATCAATCTGTTCAGGTGTGGCAGTCGGGTCAAGTGATAACCCGATGTTATTAACTGTCGTAGTCACTTGGGAATGGCAGGCATAGTGACCATGCTCATCCGGCTGGCCAATTAGACGTAACCGCTCCAGCCCGGATAATTTTTCCTCCCACCTTGGCGCTTGCTGGAACAGGTTTATTTTTCCGCCGTGCCCGCCTGTTTCTTTGACCTGTTTGCACTTGACCTCAATACCCTTGAAATCAGCTCGTCGATCATTGTTTTCCTTGATACCCAACTGGGTTTCAAAGGTATACCCAATCCCGGTATCGCCGGGTCGAAGAGAGTCGATGTAGCCCTGTTCATACCAGACCTACGGAGCTGCGCTGGATTGATGAGCAGCTTGGAATAAACGGGAAATTCTATTCATCTGCCTCGTCAGCCCGATAGGTGTTAAAGAATTTAATCGATTTGGAACTCTAAAATCGACATCCATCCCTTGATGAGATTTTTCTGTGACCAAATAGCATATGCGATTAACAAAATGGTATCCGGGAGTAATCCACAGATCATTGCTTGAACCACCCTCCACCACTGTCCACAAATAAGAGGGATCCAATTTTCTGACTGTATCAAGGTCTTTGCCGAAGGTTTCCAGACCCAATCCACCCCAAATGTCATGGCACGCATCAGGGTGGCGATAGGGTTTGAAATACTCATAGAAAGCGTCTTCATGAAGCACGATCGGAGTAATCATAAGCCCCTCCTTTGCGGGTAGAAGTTTATTGGCCTGCGGCATCAATAAATATCTCGTTGCGGTGGCGAGAAAGAAAAGCGATGCTCGGAATAA
>CAYPRR010000173.1:0-1913 GCA_964413245.1 uncultured Gammaproteobacteria bacterium | reverse complement strand
TTCGGCTCCATAATCTTTTCGCCATCATTAGCCTTCCATTCCTGAAGAGTGATGCCGTTAGCATCATCAACTTTCAAAATTGCGACCGGAGCATGGTAAATGCCGTCGTTGGCGAGTGTTGCATAGGCAGCGGTATGTTCGAGTAGCTCAACTTCAGCTCCGCCTAATACGACCGAAAGTCCAAAGGCTGAGCGATCGGTAAAAGTGGTGTAGTGAAGGCGTTCGGCGAAATCTAGAGCGTTATCATAACCAACTAAATACATCATTTTAACAGCCGGGATGTTGAGTGACCCTTGAAGTGCTTTGCGTACCGTGACCACGCCGTTTTCTTTGCCGTTGTAGTTGGCTGGTGTGTAAGGACCGGTTGGTGTGGCAAAAGTAGTATTAATATCCCAAAGTAAAGTGTTTGGTGTGTAGCCTTTTTCGAAGCCGGCGGCATAAACTATCGGCTTCATGCTGGACCCCGGCTGAAGTGGGCGCAGTGTGACGTTAACCTGACCGTCGATATCGTCATCAAAGTAATCAGCAGATCCAACCATCGAAAGCACCTGACCGGTTTTTGGATCTAGGCCGATCATACCGGTATTATTAAAGCCGTAAATTGGTCCCTGGGATTCTAGGTTAGCTTTAACTGCCTCTTCGGCAAATTTTTGTTTATCGTAATCAAGCGTAGTAATAACTTTCAGTCCACCTTGTTCAACTTGCCGCTCAGTTAAATCGAGCTGTTCGATGAGTTGTTCCTTAACCCAAAGTACAAAGTGTAAGGTTCCTGAATCATCGGTACCAGTTGGATCGGCTGGATGTACTGGAGTATCCGTGGCTTTAGCGGCATCGGCCTGTTCTTGCGTGATATAGCCCAACTCAGCCATACTGGTCAGAATCCAATCACGACGTTCCTTGAGGGCGTCGGGATTATTGATGTAATAAGTTGGTAATTGGGGCAAGCCAGCTAAAGTTGCTGCTTCGGCCAAGGTTAAATCTTTAACATCCTTTTTGTAGAAATTTTGTGAAGCTGATTGCACGCCGTAATAAGTAGAACCGTAAGGGATTTCATTAAAGTAAATCTGTAGAATCTCGTCTTTAGTATATTTCCGTTCCAAGGCAATCGAAAGTAGCAACTCTTTAGCTTTTCGCATGATGGAACGCTCGTTGGTTAAAATGGCGTTCTTCACTAATTGTTGAGTAAGGGTAGAGCCACCACCTCGCGTGCCACCAAAAACAAAGGCGCGCAACAAACCAGTTAGACTAAAGCCATGGTGCGTACAGAATTTTCGATCCTCGGCGGTTAATACGGCCTGAACCATGAAAAGTGGAATACCATTAATATCGGTTTCAAAATTTTCATCATTTCCACAAAAACCCTCCTGCATTTTGACCACCGTTCGGTTTTCGTCCCCATAGATTTCGTAAAGAAGATGAGTGCCAGTTCGGTCATAGATTTTAGTCGCTTGCGCCACCTCTCTAGTCTTTAAGTTGTTTGGATCTGGTAAGTCACGTGAGATCCAGGCGAACATTCCAAGCAAGCCAATGCTTCCAAGTAAGATCAGTGCTACCAGAAGAAGAAAAAGATTTTTTAAGACCCCCGGCTTCTTGAGCAGACCGTTTATTTTGCGAAGCAGAGTCTTGGCATGTTTGGTTTTTGACCAACTTGGAGCGTTGCGAAGAGCTTTGTACATATTAGCCTCTACGATAGCTGAAAAGCCCTAAAAGGCCAACCCCACGAGTTGGACAAACTGGCTAGTATTAGCCAAATAAAGCGCAAAATCTTTGACAAAAGGGCTAAAATATGCTATAGTGCGCGTGTTCCCGTATCGATAAGAACGGGGATTTTTATTTTATGAAAACAAAAACCAACAAATTAACGAGTAAGTTTAAGGCCTTTAAAAAGGCTTTAATGACCTCGCCATTTGAAT
>CAYPRR010000172.1:0-1926 GCA_964413245.1 uncultured Gammaproteobacteria bacterium | reverse complement strand
CATCGGAGTTGGAGGATGGCTTGTGTATCAGGAGATGAAGAAAGTACGAGTGTAAAGAAGGAAAGAAGAAAAGCATCTCGAATTAGCGGGGTGCTTTTTTGTTGTGTAAATGGTTGACAGAAACCGTCTTTTCACGTATGGTTTCGTCGCTGTTCAACAAGCAGCAGGAGGAACTGGCTATGGCAAAGGGTGCTCAATCAAATCCGGGTTGTGTTGCAAGGTCTCCGAGTGGTTCGGATGCGAAAGGCAATTCGCCGGATCGTGGTCGTGTGGAAAGTCCTGCGAGTGGTTTCGGTGCGCATTGCGCCCACGGTTGCGGGTGTTCAAAGCAGAATGCTCCGCAAGGAGATTCGTCTTCGAAAGAAAAGGCAGACGCCTTGGAAGCGTTTCTCAACCATCCGTTCTGGGCGAGTTTGCCGAAGGCACTCCATGGGCTCGCAAAGCACATCGACACAACGCAGTTCAGCAAGCCGATCTTCGATCGTCTCATGGCTGCGATGACGCTTGTGACCGAGCGTGGTTGGAAGATCGGACCGCCGGAAGAAGCGTTTCTTGTTGCGGCTCGAGCAGAGTTCGGAGAGAACAAAGGGTTCCTCACCGGAACCGCTGTGAGTTTCCTGCACACCATCGAGAAGTTCATTGATCCGAGTGACGCAATTGCGTCTCTGCAAGATCGAGAGCGTCAGCATGCGGATCTCGTGCACTTCATTTTCCGTGCCGCGCACGAAAAGCCGGAACTGCTTTGTCACCTGGATGATCGTTCTTACGAGAAGTTGGATCCATCCGTGGTCAACAATCCGCATCTCGAGGCGCTCATTGCTGAGCTCGTCTCGCACAAGTGCCTGACGTCGTCAGGGCATGTCAATGCGCTGAAGCTCGTCCTGTCGAAGCTGCGTGCGAACTGGACCGAGGAACGGTGCAAGTTGGCAAGCGAGTATTTCAAGCGGAGCAACTATTTGGCTGACTTCGACTTCGAAAAGCTTCGTACCTATGTGTGGGACACGCACGATGTGTACCCCACGGTCGCAGAGAAAATTTGGCCGGTCATGCAAGCGCATCGTATTACCTACAGCGAAGAGATGGTTCTTCGCCTGGAAGCGATCTGCTACATCATGCACACGGCTCGTCTCGACTTCCACGCCTAGATCCTCAACTCTCGAGGGTCTTTTTTTATGGGGAAGGCTTTGAAGGCGATAGATGCTATAAAGGCAATAAAGGCCGAAGATCTTGAAAGTGTTTTGAAAAGCCTTTATCGCATTTATTGCCTCTATAGCCTTTTTCAAGTATTCTCCCCTCATTATGCCTGACCAAACTCCCAAATATCACCTCCTCACATTCGGTTGTCAGATGAACAAAAATGATTCTGAGCGCATGGAAACCATCTTGCGTGGTTTGGGTTTTGTTTCGACAGATGTTCCAGAACAGGCGGATTTGATTTTGATGAATACGTGTTCGGTTCGACAACAGGCGGAGGATCGTGTGTTTAATAAGGTGCGGGATTTTGAAAAGATTAAAGACGTGAATCCAAAACTTATAATCGGAATTACGGGTTGTATGGCCGGGCGAGATCGAGATGGAGTGATTCGAAAAAAGATTCCGGCTGTTGATTTGTATTTTCCCACAGCGGACATGGCACAACTTCCGCGATGGATCGGAGAACTCAGACCAGAGATTGTGAATAGTACAGATCCAGTGGAAGATTATTTAAAAATCAAACCAGAGCGCCACAGTGTGCGCCAAGCATTTGTGAGTATTCAAACCGGATGCAATAAGTTTTGTACCTATTGTGTTGTCCCGTTTGCGCGCGGACTCGAGAAGAATCGATCGGTGAAAGATATCCTCGACGAAGTTCAGGATTTGGCTCTGCATGGTTGTGTTGAAGTAACATTGCTTGGACAAACCGTGAATAGTTATCGCGCACCGGAT
>CAYPRR010000171.1:0-1948 GCA_964413245.1 uncultured Gammaproteobacteria bacterium | reverse complement strand
CTGCTGCGCGCCAATGTGGATGAGGCCTTCCGCCGTTATGAAATGAAAATGGAAAACGCCCGACTGAACCTGGAAATCCGCGAGGCGAATGAAAAACTACAGCGCGCCAACCAGGAGCTTGAAGAACGCGTGGAGAAAAAAACCCGCGAAGCCATACAAAACCTGAATGTGCTGCGGGTATCGCAGGAGGTGCTGGAACATTTGCCTGTGGCGGTAATCGGCATTGGGGAAGACGGCATGATCGCCATCGCCAATCAAATGGCGCACCTGCTCTTCTCGGCGGAAGGGGCAGAATTGTCTTTGCTGGGCGAAGTGGCAGACACGATTCTTGCGGCTGATCTGTTGGCTTGGGCATCGTCCGGACTGCATCAGCGGCATGAAGACGCGAAATTATTCTCCGTAGTCGGACATGATGTCCGCTGTTGGTGTCGTACCATGGGTGAGTTCTCAAGGTCGCGCGGTACGCTGTTGGTCATGGATGCAGGTGCGCAAATCAAAGTTTTGCAGATCGGTCAACACCACAGGAGGCGTGATGATGCCCGTAACGGTCAGTAAAAAAGAAATTCTCGCCAAGCTGCATCAACTCCCCTCCTTGCCCTTGATCGTGCAGGAGGTGATAGCCAGCTTCAGGAACGCCAATCTGGACAGCACCGTATTGGCGCACAAGATTGCACAGGATCAGGGCTTGAGCGCAAGGGTGCTGCGGGTGGCGAACTCCGCGTTTTACGGTTTGCCGCGCCAGATCGGTTCCATACAGGACGCAGTAGTGGTGATGGGTTTTAATAGTGTTCGTTCGCTGGTGTTGTCGGCAGGTTTTGTGCATGCTTTCCCGCCCACCCCGGGTGGCTCGTTCGACCGGCACGAATACTGGAAGCGCAGTTTCCGCGTGGCGGTTTATGCGAAGGTGCTGGCGCAATGTCTGCGGCAGGATCAGCAAATGGCCTTTACTGCGGGCATGTTTTACGAGGTCGGCCAACTGGTGCTGGATGTTTTCATCCCGGAACAGCTTGCCAATATATTGCAGCAGCAGAAAGCTTCCGGACTTGATCTGGTCGAGATCGAACGGATCGAGCTTGGCTTTGACCATGCCTTGATCGGCGCCGAAATGGCCAGGCGCTGGAATTTTCCGCCGGAAATAGAACACGCCATCCACTATTGGCGCACACCGGAACATGAGCCGCCCCAGCCGGTTGCCGGCATGGTGCATATAGCAACACTGCTTGAAAGCGGGTTGAGCGGCGATGCCTTGATAAACCATCTGCCGGAAACGTTGCGCGACCGGCTGAAGATAAATTGGAAGCGCATCGAGGCGTGCATGCCAGAGCCGGGTGAGCTTGATGTGGTGGCCAACTTGATGCTGGCGGCATAAGAAGACAAGACGGATATATGCCCTTAGACCAGACAAGCAGGCTTTCCTGGGTTTACGAACTGTACCGCCTCGGCCAGGATGCGGCGCTGAATGAAAATACTTCATTCATCTACCAGCAGATATTGACCCACATTGTGGACGGGTTTGAAGCAAAGAGCGGCTCGCTTGTACTGCGCGGCAATAAGGAGAGCGATCTCCTTACCATTATTGCCGGCATTGACTTGCCGGCCGGCGTTGTCGGCAGCCAAGTAGCGCTTGGCGAAGGCGTACTGGGCTGGGTAGCGAAAGAAGGCCGGCCGCTGTTGCTGAACGGCGACATCTCGAACGATCCGCGCTTTCAGTTACGGCACAGGGAAGGCGGCAGGCCGTCAACCAACTCGGCCATCTGCTGGCCGCTGAAAATCGACGGGCGCATCATCGGCGCGCTCAGCGCGAATCGTCCCGGCAACATGACAATGTTCACCGAAGCTGACGTGGAGCGTGGAGCCGCGCTGCTGGATATGGTCAGCTTGGTTCTGGCCAATATGCAACTGCATATCGACCAGAAGCGGCGGTTTGAAGAACTCCGGCAAATGAACC
>CAYPRR010000170.1:0-1950 GCA_964413245.1 uncultured Gammaproteobacteria bacterium | reverse complement strand
TGAGCAGCAAAGGCGCGGCAAGCACCTCAAGGAAATCCAGACCCTGCTCGCGCCAACCGGAAAAGGGCGACAGGCTCGCGTACACGATGAACAGCGCATAGCCGGTTGCCAGCCAGGTGCGCAGCCGCGCGCGGGTTTCGGTGACGAACAGTTCCTTCATCCGCCGGATTACCGGTCCAGCGGGCTGGCCACGCCGCTCGGTCGAAAAGCGGTTTCTTCCACTTGCATTGTCCTGCCTCTCGATTGAACTGTTGCCGTATTGATCCGGCTTTCGCCAGAGCTACAAAACATTGATGTCGAGCCGGATTATACGGTGACCGATGCCTAATGGCGCGGCAGAATAGCTATGAAACTTGCGCGCGCAGGGGGCGGGGGCGGCAACAAAAACCTTTTATTTGCAGCACCTCGGCCGGGATATATAGGCCTTTCGGCATATACACTTTTCCCGGATTTTATGCTCCAATGTTTCTCATGCGAAGCAAAGCGCTTTATGAGTTTCGCAAGGGAATCGTGGTCTGTCCCCTATTATTTGCACGACAACACGGACTGCACCTCGCTGACCGTCAGCACCACGGGCAAGCGCTTGGGCGCTTTGGCATGCGTGATGTTATCCAGCCAGGACAACTGAATCTCCAGCACCTCGCGGTATAGGAACAGTAATGCAGATTTAGCTTGGTTTTGAGTAGAAGCGGCAACCTTGCCTGCTACCGCCAGATGGGTAAGGAAAGCCTCTACATCGCGCGCTTCCATGTCTTTTGGATGACGCTTGCCGTGAAAGAAAATAAAGCGTTTAATCCAGTCCACATAAGTCTGCTCAGTGCGAATACTGTAGTGTTTTACCCGCAACTTATCGCGCACTTGATCAAGCAACTTGGGGGGGTTATTGTGGTGTCTTTATCAGAAAAATTAGGGGGTGCCATAATTTCGCTCCCAATACAAACAAGGCATTGCAGGACGGATGCCAGATTGTACACCTCGAAGGTGCCTTTACCGGCGCGTTTTAGGGTGTCTACTTAACGTTAGACATCGCATGCCAGCCGCAATCTTCGTCAGTTCCACGTTTGCCGACCTTGAGCGACATCGCGCACTTGTCCGCGATGCTATTTTGCGTTTGGAGCATCAATCGAAAGCTATGGAGTCGTTTGGCGCACTCCCAGAAACACCGAAAGAGGAGTGTCTTCGGCTAGTCAGGTCTGCGAATGCTTATGTTGGAATCTTCGGCATGCGCTATGGAACTATTGATCCAAGCTCAGGCAAATCGCTAACTCAGCTTGAGTACGAGGAAGCGAAGGCATTGCGGCTCCCCTGCCTCATTTACATCATTGACGAAAACACGCATTCTGTCTTACCGAAACATGTGGAAACGGGAGCCTCGGCGGAAAGATTGGTAGAACTGAAAGCTACTCTGAAGAAGTCGCATGTTGCCCAGTTCTTCTCCTCAGCCGAGGACTTGGCTAGCAAGGTAACTCAAGACATCGTGCGTCTTATGGGCGCAATGTCCAAAGCACCAACGGCACAAGTTCTGTCGCAAATCGCAACCAATGCTGTTCTCCGCCACCCCCTGACTGCACCAAGGTTCGAGTTCTTGCGTGACAAGATCGCGCATTTGTTCAGTCATGATATTCCTGAGTCAATATTGCGTGAGGCTCTGGAACTCTCAATCGCCGGAGACAATATGGCGGCCGCATTCGTTCTTAGCCGTGGTACTCCAATGCCGCTTGATGACGCAGTGGACGGCCTCATAGCTGTAGAGAAGGTGCTGATCGAGATGCTGGAGAAATACAAAACATCTGCCTCGGAGAAAAACGATGTCTAACCCGGCAGTCGAGAGGGACTGCGCAAAAGCGCGCAGCCCCTCACTTTTACGTTGACGCTGTAGAAAAACCCATTTTTTGACGATTTCCGAGTGCAGCTCCTCCGCCCGGAATATTTCCGTTTCAACATCAAACT
>CAYPRR010000169.1:0-1957 GCA_964413245.1 uncultured Gammaproteobacteria bacterium | reverse complement strand
ACTATTGAAATTACTATCGATGATAATCAAATAATTTTGACGTCAGCGGATGGCAACGGTAATTGGCGATATTTATTACCTACGGAATTAGCTTTGAGTATTGGTACTCATGGTATTTCTGTCAGAGTAATCGATTTGGCTGGTAACATTGGACAGTCAGCTGTGTGGACATTTACGATTGTAGCAACACCGGAAAATGTTTCAGTTGTCGTACCTAGCTTGCCTAGCACACCCGGTGTACCGTCGTTAGTTATTCCTGTAATTGCGCCATTATCGCCGATCGCTGAGATTATCTTTGAAGAAATTGGGGCGACGGAACTTTCAAGTTTACCAACTCCTGCGGTTGAATTGGCGGCGACGATGCGAGGTCGAAATTTGGGCTTTAGCGGAACTGCCATGCCAAATAGCGATGTCGTGATTTATATTCACAGTACGCAAGCATTAATTTATCGAACAAAATCTGATGCTAACGGTGATTGGAACATCGTACACTCACAAGATGTAACCGAACTCTCACCTGGCGAACATTCAATTTACGCTGTCGCTATCGATCCAGAGGCTAACGTGAAAAGTTCCCCAGGTCCGGTAAGGGTTTTCGACGTTGAGAAAAATATTTGGGCAACTTTGTTTGGCTATCTCAATTTGCAATCGACATTAATCACCTTAGGTGTGCTGTTGTTGTCACTCGTTTGGTTGTATCGTATGAAAAAGGGTGAAAAATTATGAGTCTTCGAAAGCAAATTTTGGTTGGAACTATCTTCGCTGTTTTCTTATTGATAATTTCGTTGTTATTGATCGGTGCTACATCTTTGAGTGATGCTAGAGATGAGTTGCTATATAATCCGCCCTCGGCTTTTGAAGCAGCTAAATTTTCTATGTTGGAGGAGAGGATGCTCATTGGGGTGCAAATGGTAGATGCAGAGTTTGATCATTATCTTCTTGATGTTAATTTGTTACGTGATTTTTATGAGGAACGATTACTAGATTCGAAGTCTAAAATTTCTGTTACTGGGTTGAATGTCTATCAGGATGGAGGCACATTTGAGTGGCCAGGCTACGGGTATATACACCCCATTTATGGTACGTATGCTGATTTTGATTTAAGAGGCGAGGGGAGTCCGTGGTTGCCGAAGCGAATAATTGATCGTTCAAGTGCCGACTTGGAGTTTAAAAAAATAATCTCCGGAGATCTTGATGATGTCATGGCCATGACCCCAATTTTCGCTTCGATCTACTCTAAATATCAATCCGAAAATACTTTGGATTTAGTGTGGATCGTCTTGGATAGTGGCGCTTCCAATGTTTATCCTCCGTACGATTATCTATCTATTATTTCTTACAATCCAAGTATTATTGATAGTAACGAAAGCGAGAAAGATTATGTCAGATTACTGAACTCGGAAAATAATCCTGAGCGGAAGACGATGTGGTTGAAACCATACTATGACGATTATAGACTGACTTGGATGGTTAGCGTAGTTGCTCCGATATATGACGGTGACCAGTTTTTGGGCACTATCGGTATTGATATATTGCTTCCATCATTTATTTCCAAAATTGAATCTTTAGCTATCATCGGATCGAATTATGTATTCTTACTTGATCGTGACGGCTCCCCATTGGCATTGTCTCAGGATGCGATAGATAGTCTGATTATTGATCAAGACAGTAAGCGCGCGTTATTAGAATCGTTAAAGCCACGAGTCGATCAACATTGGACTGGTGGAGTTGAAAGTGCGTTTGATCTATCTCTGGAAAAGATGATTGATGATCCCATGCTATCACTAATTTATGCAATGGAAGGGCAAGATCATGGTATTTTGGAGTCAAATATAAATGGTGAAGCTAAGGTTGTGTCATTCGTCACTATTCCAGGACTTGATTGGTTGATAGTTACGGTCCTGCCATATGAAATTGTTACTGGGTTAGTGCTAGACTATGGTATTGTTGCAAGTGT
>CAYPRR010000168.1:0-2027 GCA_964413245.1 uncultured Gammaproteobacteria bacterium | reverse complement strand
TTTACTTGCATGCTGATATCCCCCCGGTTGTTGGTAAATTGTCCGGCATTTGATTGGGCGCCATCGATGATACTGAAGTCGCTAGATTTTTGCATCATTTCTGGCGATGCCGAAGTAAACGCTGAATCGAATTGATTCATCATCGGGGCGCCGTAGCCGACTGATCCGCTGGTGGCAATTGAATCTGAAGAAAAGGTCATCATCGGAGTTGAACCAATCGAAAAGGCAACACCGACAGCTAGGAAGAGGACGGCAACTACGGCAATAATGACATTTTTTTTGTTCATATAATTATTCACTTTCAGAAATTATTTTACCGCCTAACGTTCGAAGTTCTTTAAGCGCTAAGTTGAGTTCATCTTTGTCTTTTGGTGGAATACCGTGCCATTTTGGTTCAAACTCCATGAAGGAAACGCCTTTTCCTGGAATGGTGTGAGCGATGATCACCGTGGGTTTGTCCCAGTAGGATTTGGCGTAGCGGCAGGCATCAACGAACTCACGAATGTTATGGCCGTCAATATCTATGACTTCGAAGCCAAATGATTCAAATTTTTCGCGAAGTGGTTCCAGTGGCATGATGTCTTCGGTATAACCATCGATTTGGATGTGGTTGCGATCAATAATCCAGGTGAGATTGTGCAATCGATGTTTGCCAGCAAAGAGCGCTGCTTCCCAGGTAATGCCAGCTTCGAGTTCGCCATCACTCATCACGCAATAAACATGCCAAGGCTTTTTTTCTAGTTTTCCAACGTAAGCCAGGCCGGCTGATTGTGGCGAACCGTCGCCTAGTGGTCCAGAAGTATTTTCTAATGCCGGGAACCAAGCCATTTCTGGGTGGCCTTGTAATCGTGATCCGAATTGGCGAAAAGTTTCTAGCTCTTTCATTTCCAGGTAGCCAGCATGAGCCATGGTGACATAACGAACCGGCGCCACATGTCCGCAGGAAAGTAACAGACGATCGCGTTCTGCCCACTTTGGTTTTTTAGGGTCGTGTTCTAGAACATGAAAATAAAGTGCTGTAAAAATATCAGCTAATCCCAATGGTCCGGCCGAATGACCTGAGCCAGCTTTGGTGAGCATTTTTAAAATGTCCTGGCGGATAACGTTAGCTTTTTCTTCCAACCAAAGAAGGTTTTTTTCAGTCAACTCTGGGATATCGCGTACTTCAGGCATAGGTAAAATGATTATAACAAAAAAAGATCGAACTGACTTGTAGTCAGTTCGATCTTTTTTTCGAGAACTAGCGATAAATGTTTCAGCTACTAGGAACGGATGGCAGGCAAGGAGACGTACTTACTGGTACGTTGACGATGCCTGACAGGATCCGTGACAAAGTAGATGAGCATTTATCGCGGTTCTAATATTATTCTACGTAGATGGCGCCGGTGTTGCTACTGTCGTAACTATCAAAGAAGGTGTAGGTACCAGCTTCTTTAAATGTTTTGATGAAAACGCCACCAGCTTGCATGGTACCTGATCCCCAGGAGAGATCGTCGCCAGTAACCGTGTGCTTTTCGCTATCGATGTTGGTGAAGCGGATACTTTGACCGGCATCAATGGTGACATCAATAGGGCTATAACCGCTGGAAGCGATGTCGATTTCTTCTGGAGCTTGTAAATCTTTATCGACGTTAATACTGGAAGCAGCGGCTGATTCACCAGTTGTGCTGTAGTCTGAAGTGTCTGCAATTGGATCACCAATCACATAGTTGGTGAAGAAGCCATCAGCTACATCGTCAATTTTTGTATTCCAGGCTGATCCGTAAAGTGAAACGGCGAGCGCTTCAGAGCCTACGTGGCGAAGGGTGCCACCGGCCGCTACAGCGTATGTGCGTGGATCGGTATTGATCTTGACCATCTTAACACCTGGCTTGTAAGTGACATTTCCACCCAATTGAAGAGTTGAAAGATCAGCATCAGAAAGTGTTTTTACGCTATCGAAGTTGCTGTACCAAGTGAAATAGCTTCGATCAGTGGTGAAAACGTAGCGAAGTCCGTCAGCACCTAGGTAATAGACGGCTGAGAGG
>CAYPRR010000167.1:1025-2033 GCA_964413245.1 uncultured Gammaproteobacteria bacterium | reverse complement strand
GGCTAAAATGCGTAAAGCCGTACAAGGCGCTCTTTCGACGCGCCCATTTGCCACTTTGTCCTGGGCAACGATCACCGCCTTGTCGCAAGTGGTTGGCGGCGCCAAGCATCCACTACTAGAAGAAAATGTTAACGCTACCAAAAAATTACTCGTTGTCTTTACTGCTGATCGTGGATTGGCCGGAGGTTTTAACGCCAACATCATTAAGGCTGTTCTGAAATTTGCTGGCGCCGTAGGGGCCGATCCTGGTATCGGCCCGGTGGACGTCATTGCCATTGGTCGTCGTGGTGCCGATGCTTTAACGCGTCGTGGCTTAAACGTTATTTCCAGATTTGAAGGTTTAACCAACAAACCAACTTTCGCCGATTTACTTCCAATTGGCAGACAAATTCTTGAATCATATCTTAAGAAAGATTACCGCGAAGTTCACATTGGTTACACCGATTACATCTCAGGATTGATTCAAAAACCAAGAATCTATAAATTACTGCCGTTCTCGAAGCCTGACGTGATCGATGGAGAGGTCACAGGGCGCGATAAATCGCACCCCAACGGCACGGCTGAATATCTATTCGAGCCAGACCCACAAGCCGTTCTGAATCGGGTGTTACCAAGATTGGTTGAAACCATGCTTTATCAAGCATTACTCGAATCCGCTGCTTCCGAACATTCAGCCCGAATGCTCGCTATGCGTAGCGCCAGTGACGCCGCTAAAGATATGCTCTCTGACCTGAAGTTTACTTATAACCAAATTCGTCAGTCTACGATTACTCGAGAAATTGCAGAAATTTCTAGCGGTAAAGCCGCACTTGAATAAAAATATGGAAAAGACAAAAAATATCAACGGATTAGTAGCTCAAGTTATCGGTGCCGTCGTTGACGTTCGCTTTGAAGGCGCTTTGCCTGATCTGCTAACCGCCCTTGAAGTTACCAACGGCAAAGAGAAGTTGGTGCTAGAAGTCGCTCAGCAGATGGGAAGCGGTTTGGTCCGTACAATCGCCATGGGTG
>CAYPRR010000167.1:0-1015 GCA_964413245.1 uncultured Gammaproteobacteria bacterium | reverse complement strand
GTTACCTCTACTGGTCGTCCAATTTCTGTACCAGTCGGCCCGGAAACTTTGGGTCGTATGTTTAACGTTTCTGGTGATCCAATCGATGGCAAACCAGTGGCCACCACCAAGCGACGCGATCCAATCCACCGTAACGCTCCAGACTTTATTGACCAATCAACTGAAGCTCAGGTTTTTGAAACTGGTATTAAAGTCGTTGATTTGATTTGTCCAATTTTGAAAGGTGGTAAAACTGGTTTATTCGGTGGAGCTGGCGTAGGAAAAACCGTTTTGATTCAAGAACTTATCCATAACATCGCTAAGGAGCACGGCGGTTATTCAGTCTTCGCTGGCGTTGGTGAACGTACTCGAGAGGGTAACGATCTTTACCATGAAATGAAGGAATCTGGCGTTATCGATAAAACCGCTATGGTTTTCGGTCAGATGAATGAGCCACCAGGAGCTCGTGCTCGTGTGGCTTTAACCGGTCTGACGATGGCAGAATATTTCCGTGACGATGAGGGTCGCGATGTTCTGATGTTTATCGATAATATTTTCCGGTTCACTCAGGCTGGCTCGGAAATGTCATCACTTTTGGGTCGTATTCCTTCGGCCGTAGGTTATCAGCCAAACTTGGCAACCGAAATGGGTGCTTTGCAGGAACGTATCACTTCTACCAAAAAAGGTTCTATCACTTCAATTCAAGCTGTCTACGTCCCAGCTGACGACTTAACTGACCCAGCGCCAGCCACCACTTTCGGTCACCTGGATTCGACTGTTGTGCTTTCTCGTTCACTCGCTGAGCTAGCTATTTTCCCAGCTGTTGATCCTCTCGATTCCAACTCAACAATTCTTGATCCAAACATTGTTGGTCAGGAACATTACGATGTCGCCCGTGGCGTACAACGTATGTTGCAGCGCTACAAAGATTTGCAAGATATTATTGCTATCTTGGGTATGGAAGAATTATCGGAGGACGACAAACTAACCGTTTCCCGCGCCCGCAAAATTCAGAAGTTCCTTTCTCAACCATTTG
>CAYPRR010000166.1:0-2063 GCA_964413245.1 uncultured Gammaproteobacteria bacterium | reverse complement strand
CGCTCTCATCGGTCGTGCTACAAGATACAATGATCCATTCTGACCAAGGCTTCCATTACACCAATCCACTGTACATCGAGAAGATCAAAGAGTTGAATATGGTGCAGTCCATGTCCAGGCGTGGTAATTGCATCGACAATGCGCCCATAGAATCATTCTTTGGACATCTCAAAGATGAGGTGGATTATACGGAATGCCGGACCTTCGACGAGTTACATTCCGTCATTAAACAATACGTGCAATACTATAACCATGAACGGCAGCAATGGGGTCTACAAAAAATGACCCCCGTTGGTTACAGAGATCATCTCTTGGCCTGCGCGTAGGTTTTTATACCGTGTCTACTTTATAGGGTACAGATCAAATTTACTTGAGGGATTTTTAATTCATTTATTTTATTGGTCTGTAACCCGGAATATAACCTGGAGCGTAGCCTGGAGTTCGTGGTGCATAGCCCGGCATGTAGCCAGATGTTGCTCGACCGGAGACTGTGGCACCGTCAGATTTGCGCGAAGTGATGGAGATAATGCCGAAGGCTGCGGCAGCAACGATAACTAGTGCGCCGGCTGCAGCTACCATGGTGCTAGTTTTTGATGTTGTTTTTGTTTTCGTCGCTGTTCTGGACTTCATCATATGCATCGAATCTAAAGATGATTATCTGTTGATTAATTAGGTGAGTATCATCAGCCTCTTTGGTGAGGCTCCGAATGACATCATCTGACCATTGCCAGTAAAGTGGCAGAACCAGATAGGTTCGATCAACATCAGCTTCGTTGATCAAGGTATGGATTGACGTGCCATCACCAGAAGTAATAGCCGCCAGATAATAGCCATAAAGTTGGCCTCCAGTGGGAATAGCGTACCACAGAACTTGTTCATTATTCAATGAATAGTAGCGTGCAAAACCGAATTCCTGTAAGGCGGCAGCGCTTAGTAATTGATCAGATAAAACGATGTACGATAGATCATGACTTTCGTTATCAATGTAGCGCACCGTCTCAACATAATCAGAGCTGACACTCGGGGAATTATACGGATATTTTGCATTGTATTGTGGGTAACTGAAGTACCATGAGAGTGTGGCCACTAAAACCAGAATGATAGCGCCAAACTGATACAAGCGATGGCGGTCATGAAGACGATCAAGCACGATTGCTAAAACCGGTAACATTACGATGTAGGTTGCTTGCAAGAGTCGAAGGGCAAATTCAGATTGCTCGCCGGCAATAATATCTTTGAAGATGAAAAGTGTACTGATGCTATAAATGCAACCAATTAGACCGAGAGCGAAAGCAACTAGCAGATAACCGTTAGTACGTTGAAGTTTAGCGAAACATAGAAGCCAGACGGTGGCCAAAATGGTAAAAGCCATCGGTTGCCAGTAGCGCCAAGCGTAAATCAGATTATAGTTCCAAAAAATATTATCGTCCCACGGTGAAAACGGACTAAGAAAAAGATTTTTAAAAGATTGAACATTGTCGAAAATATTTTTTAAATCAACCGTTACCCCAGATTTCTGTTGATAGACGAATAGTAGCAATGGAATCAATGTCACGCATGCGATGACGAAAATTGTTAGTGTGAAGGTGGAGGAAATAAGTTTCTGATTTTTATTGAAGCGAAAAAATGAAATGGCGGCAAGGATGAATAGCAGTGTTGGAACGGCGAGCAGCGGATGAAAAGCAATCATTGTGGCGCAAAGAATTGGCAGAATGAAAGCTGAAATCTGGCTGACTTTAACGATCGGAAAAAGAAATAATAGGCCAGCAAAAACAACGTAGGTGAAGGTAAACGGTACGGTAAAAGTATAGAGCATGAAGGGAATGAAGAGCGTGAACAACCAACCCAGATAAGCAGTTTCTTTGTGAACGTTCCAACCGTAACGAAGACCAAAATAACCAGAAAAAGGTAGAAAAAAACTAGCGATAATCGGTAATAACCAAACATCAATTATCTTTATCGGGAGTTGCGTTAAGAAATGTAGAGCGCCGACAAGTGCGTATTGTCCACTGTAGAGCAGGGTCATTGGTTCAATTTTCCCGGTTGAAATAAGCGCCTGTTCA
>CAYPRR010000165.1:0-2080 GCA_964413245.1 uncultured Gammaproteobacteria bacterium | reverse complement strand
AGCGCGCGCGGAAATTTCGCGCCAATGCGGAGAGCCTGATCTTGCGCCGGGAGCGACGGAGGATCAGGCAGAGGTTTAAGTGTTGGTTGTCTGAGATGTGCCAATGGACTGCATATGGCGACAGTCTTCTTTCTGGCACTGCATTGCATTTCAAGATGCTTTGATTAGTGCTTCAATAACTTCTTCACGATGCGGTATGAGTCTGCTGCTCCTTACATCGCTGGATTATCTAGGCCAAATGGCATATCGAAAGAAGCGCTTGTCTGTGATAGTCTCGCGAGGTTAATGAAGGCTATGAACGGTGGTCTGTTTGAAACAAGAAATATCACTAAATCAACTTGAATCTCACCTCTGGGAATCCGCCAATATTTTGCGCGGCCCAGTCGATGCTGCCGACTTCAAGACCTACATCTTCCCGCTCCTTTTCTTCAAGCGCATCTGCGACGTTTGGGACGAGGAATTTGCCGAGATCGTGGATGAAACCGGGGATGCTGAACTGGCACTGTTCCCGGAATCACACCGCTTCCAGATACCGGACGATTGCCACTGGAATGACGTGCGTGCTGTCGCCACCAACGTCGGCACAGCTCTTCAGCGCGCCATGCGCGAGATTGAAAAGACCAACCCGGAAACGCTCTACGGCGTATTCGGCGATGCACAGTGGTCGAATAAGGATCGGCTATCTGATTCACTCCTGAAAGACCTTATCGAGCATTTCTCCAGGCTGCCTCTCGGCAACAAGAACGTTGCCTCGGATTTGGTTGGCGATGCCTACGAATACCTGATCAAGAAATTTGCCGACGCCACCAACAAGAAAGCGGGCGAGTTCTACACCCCGCGTAGCGTGGTGCGTCTGATGATCGAGATGCTCGACCCCAAGGAGGCTGAGACCATTTATGACCCGGCCTGCGGCACCGGGGGCATGCTGCTCGCCGCAGTGCAACATGTGAAGGAAAAGCACGGCGACGTAAAGCGCCTGTGGGGAAAGATTTACGGTCAGGAAAAAAACCTCACCACCTCGGCCATCGCCCGCATGAACTTGTTCCTGCACGGTATCGAAGACTTCCAGATTGTGCGCGGTGACACGCTACGCAACCCGGCTTTTTTCGATGGAGATCGCCTGGCGGACTTCGATTGCGTAATCGCAAACCCGCCATTCTCGCTGGAAAAATGGGGCGAAGAGATGTGGCTCAATGATCCATTCGGGCGCAACTTCGCCGGCCTGCCTCCATCCAGCTCGGGTGACTTTGCATGGGTGCAGCACATGGTCAAGTCGATGGCGGAAATCAAAGGGCGCATGGCCGTTGTATTGCCGCAGGGCGCGCTGTTTCGCAAAGGTGCAGAAGGCACGATTCGCCAGAAATTGCTGGAGATGGACTTGGTTGAGGCCGTCATCGGGCTGGCACCGAACCTGTTCTACGGCACCGGACTCGCCGCGTGCATTCTGGTGCTGCGCAAGAAAAAACCAGTCGCCAAACGTAAGAAAGTCATGATCGCCGACGCTTCTCGCCTGTTTCGGCGTGGTCGGGCGCAGAACTATCTGGAGCTGGAACATGCACTGGAAATCCAGCAATGGTTTGAGAAATACGGGGATGTGCAGGATGCCGTGCGCATCGTCAGCCTCGATGACATCAAGGCTGAAGATTGGACGCTGAATATCTCGCGCTACGTACTGCCGCCGCTGACTGAAGACATTCCGCCGTTGCCGGAAGCCATCGCCGCGTTCGAGGATGCGCTCACCCGTTGCCGTGAAGCCGAAGCTCGGCTGGGCAAAGTCATGGTCGAGGGAGGTTGGCTGCAATGAGTAAGCGCATTACCCAACAAGAACTCGAATCCTACCTCTGGGGCGCTGCCGTGCTACTGCGTGGCCTGATCGACGCAGGCGACTACAAGCAGTTCATCTTCCCGTTGCTGTTTTTCAAACGCATTTCGGATATCTGGGAAGAGGAATACCAAGCCGCGTTGGCCGATTCCGGTAGTGATCTCTCCTACGCCGAGTTTGCCGAAAACCATCGTTTTCAAATTCCAGAAGGCGCGCACTGGAAAGACGTGCGCCAGTCGCCCAAGAACGTCGGCATGG
>CAYPRR010000164.1:0-2114 GCA_964413245.1 uncultured Gammaproteobacteria bacterium | reverse complement strand
AACACTGAGTTCAAGAAGTTGTTCGATTGAAAGTTTTCGTTGATTTGATAATTCTGACGAAACCGAAATAGTTTGATTACCCTGCGGGCCACGAATAATCATCTCTTCTTGCTCAGAGATATTTTCCTCGATAATTTTTTGGCTAGTCTTATCGATCACGTACGAATCTGGCGTACACTGACCGCCAACAATCAGTTCACCCAAACCCCAACATGCCTCAACGATCATTTGGTTCCTGTCTTGAGTCACTGGATGCACCGTAAAAGTAATACCGGCGACTTCTGACGGCACCATTACTTGTATCACTACCGCCACTAATAAATTTTGTCCGGCGCAATAACTTTCTGCACGCGATGAATGTGCGGACTGCCAACATTTTAAAATATTTTGTTCGAGCGTTTCTTTAGTGGTGTTCAAATACGTTTCCAAAATTCCAGCACAGCTCATGTCCGCCGAATCTTCCGCTGTCGCCGAAGACCGCACCGCCACAAACTCACTCCTCAGCTGCAGAAAGGCGTCGCGTAATTCATCACGAAAATCCGTTGGCCAATCACTGGTCGAAAACTCCTTAAAAGCATCAGCGGTAATCACAAAGCCTGGTGGCACTGGCAAGCCAGCCTGTGTCATTTCACCAAGTGACGCACCTTTGCCGCCAGCCAAACCAACATCAGATTTATTAATTTCTTTAAAATATCGAATATACATATTAAAAAAGTTTTTCCGCCTCACTGACAATTTTTCTAGTTTGATCGATCATATCGGGCGTGACCGAAACGGAAGTAATTCCCCAGCTAACTAGCTTAGCCGTTAAATCTGGGTAAAAAGATGGCGCCTGACCACAAATCGAAACACTAACGCCACGACGTTTACAAGTGGTGATAATCCGCTCCAAACACCACAAGACCGCCGGGTTACGCTCATCAAATAATTCAGCGCATCGCTCGCTGTCTCGATCAACGCCCAAAACTAATTGCGTTAAATCATTCGTGCCGATAGAAACACCGTTGATTCCCAAGTCTAAAAATTTCTCAAGTAAAATCACCGCCGATGGTACTTCGACCATCATCCACAATTTACCTTGAGCGACACCGCGATCATCTAAAATCTTTTTCACGCTAGCTAATTCTTCTGGTGTCCGGACAAACGGAATCATCACCCGCAAATTATCGAACTCCTTTTCAACTTGGGCGATTGCCGCCACTTCCAAATCAAAAACTTCCCGATCCTCCAAATAACGAAAACAACCGCGCCAACCAATCATCGGATTCTCTTCTTCCGGTTCGTACGGCGTGCCACCCTTTAGATTTCTGTATTCGTTAGTTTTAAAATCAGTTGTCCTGTAAACCACTGGACGTGGATAAAAAGCCTTGGCGAATTTTCTAATTCCGGTGACTAATTTATCAGTATATTCTTGCCCCCGACCATCAGCAATCATCGCTCGTGGATGTTCGCCGATGTGCGCTGCCATAAATTCAGCTCGCAACAAACCAACGCCATCAACATCTAACTTTGCCACTCGTTCCGCTTGATCTGGATCAGCCAAGTTAACGTAGATTTTCGTTTTAGTGATGATCTTATCCGTCGGGCCGATGCCTGGATTGGTCCCAACGGCGATCACTCGAACACCGGCAAACACCTGACCAGTTTTAGCATCAACCGTCACGATGTCCCCCGTTTTCAAAATCGTCGTTGCTCCTGGTGCGCCGACAATGCACGGAACGCCCAGCTCTCGGCTAACAATCGCCGCATGACAAGTTCGTCCGCCTTTTTCCGTAACGATCGCCACAGCTCGCTTCATCGCTGGTAAAAAATCTGGCGTGGTCATTGGCGATACCAAAACATCGCCAGGCTTAACTAAATCAAGCTCGGCGATGCTGTGGATAACCACGACCGGACCAGTCCCAACACCAGGACTGGCCACGGCCCCTTTAACTAAATATTCAGCACTCATGGATTACAAGCTTTTGATATTCGCCTCTTTGAGCGATTTCTCAGGTAGCGGCGATGGTGCGCCCATCATCAAGTCGCGAGCGTTGCCATCCTTAGGGAAAGCCATCACTTCGCGAATATTTGGTTCATTTTGCAAAATAGCTAGCACACGATCCATGCCGAGC
>CAYPRR010000163.1:0-2125 GCA_964413245.1 uncultured Gammaproteobacteria bacterium | reverse complement strand
TCAGACATAATTATTTGATTGGTTTTTTGGTGCCTATCAACAATTGATCACGAATCAACGAAGCGTGAGTGGAAGCACTGGAACGAATTTGATCGTACGCCGTATTAATCGTCGCATATTCAGGCGTTTTCATTTGAGCCTGTAATACATCCAATTCATTTTGACTTATTGTGTGGATCCCCTCAGCTTCGAACTTATCCTGTTTCCAATTGGCAAAAAAACCACGTCGCAGGAAAATCTCCGCCATGAATTTTTGATCGTCCTTAGAGAAAACTTCAGAAGCAATAATGTTTCGCGCGATAATATCATCCAACGACTCCTTAAAATTACCTGCTTTCCAAACCTGGACAATTTTTCGCATCAAATCACGCGTAGAAACCACCGTCTGCTTCAGCTGACTCTTTTCTGGCACCACCGAACTAACCATTGCCATAAAACGTTGCCCCTCTGTTTTACCAGAAAAAATTTCTTGAATCTCGTGTACTGCAACTGTTAAATCTACTAATTGATCGAATTGTTCAGCTGGAAAATCCGGTGGCAAGCGAACGCGATCTTTGCGAATCAAAGCTGCTAAAATCAAATCATAAGTCTCTTCTATACTTGGATACCCAACTTCTCGACCAACAAAACGCGATTTAAAGGCCGCATCAACATCCTGTAAACCTTTATATTGAACACCTAAATTACAGGTAGCAACAACCGCGAAACCGGCCTTCATAGGTAGCGATTCTTCACCATTTTCCTGTAATTTAATTGGCGCACCAACACCACGCAAAACCACATCATTCAAACGGGCGACAGATTCCGGTCGCATACGATTGATTTCGTCGATGATAATCGGCACACCGTCTCTTAAAGCTCGACCTAGCGGACCATAACTAAACATCGTCTGTGTTGCATCTGCCTTACCTAAAATCAATTTCGCTAACTCTTCATCTGGAACGTCGATCTTCGAAGCCTGCATCGCTACCCGTAGCTCTATAACCCGGCGTTCCAAATCTTTTGGATCAACTGATGTTCGACCAACCAATTTCAATTTACCAACCAAATCATAAATCGATGCCTCTTCTGAACCCGAGAAAAATTCCGGTTCTAAACTGTTGTACCATTCCTCCGGAGTCATGGACGGGTCATAACCAGTGCCCTGTTCCATCATGAATAATCGTGCAGCATGTTTGGCAGTTTCCGTTTTACCGGATCCCATATGGCCAGCCAATAAAACCGGCTGATGATTACGCAATTGGTCCAAACAAAAATCCACACTCTTCTTCATGGAAGGTATTTCCACCATATGGCCTGCAGAAAATGCCTGACCATATTCACGAACCGTTATCATCCGACCTAGCGCGTGACCACCATCATAATTTTCTAACGCCTTAGCCTGTTCAAGCAAAGTTAACCGCTCTGTCATCAGTTGATCGATTTGACTACGGTCTACACCAATCACAACACCAGATTTACCAGCTAACGCTTTAGCACGAAGTTCATCAATCTCAGCATCAACTTCTGCTAATCGATTTTTATGCTCTTCAACACTAGCGGCCGCCTTCGCTAAAAAGAAATAAGTTAATAATTTCTCTTCGTAAGCCTCGCGCAAACCAGGAATTGATCCAAGTTTTTTAATTTCATCTTTCACCGCCACTAAACGAACTGCAGCGGCATCACGCGCACCTTCACGATAATTTTTTCTTTTTGACGCTTGACTGGTCGGTACTTTAACTCGACGACCAGCGACCACCTTTATTTCAAATTGAGGTGTAGCAGAGTCTTCTTCTGATCCATTGTATTCCTTAATAGATCGGATCAAATCCTTCTGTTCAGCCACTAATGAAAATAGATCAAATAATTTTTCTTGCTGAAACTCCTCATCACGATCCTTAAAATCTTCCGCTCCAGCTTCTATCGATAGTTCCTCAGCCGGCAAATCGCCAAATAATTCTTTGGAAAATTTACGAATTATTCCGTAAGCTAAATTAGTATTCACGCGAGCCCTAACGCCTTTTCGCTCCTCGTCTTGGACCTGTGACTGATCAAAAACACTTTTTACTTGTGCTCGTTCGGTATTATGAACTATATAATCTATCAATGGTCGATCACTCATATAATCAAGTATATCATTAATTCT
>CAYPRR010000162.1:0-2140 GCA_964413245.1 uncultured Gammaproteobacteria bacterium | reverse complement strand
TTTGAGTTTCTTTTTCGTATTGTTCGGTTAGGTTGTAGGTGAGTTCTAGTCTCTCACGGTTTGTTAGCTCCGGTTCGGCTTCAATGGTTGGGGTGATATCTAAATTTTGTTCATCTGGTGTAGACCCCAACGCTTCACGAAACGCCATCTCCTGCGCCGGACCCAAAATCTTACCGATAAGTTCGGCAGTATTTTTGGAACGTTGAATTGGTTTGGCGAAAGGGTTTTCGATGGAACCGAATGGTAGGGACATGTACGGCTATTTTAACACAAATCTTATAATTCATTGTCTACCCCCCAACTTACATCACCAGTCGTACCATCGATGGTTGCTGTTTCACCGATTGGAAGATCCGCAATCGGATAGTTAACAACTACCGGCAGACCGAGTTCACGAGCAATAATGGCGAGGTGGGACAATAAACCACCGTGATCAGCGATGACTCCAGCCAGAATTGAAGCGTGGTTGGCGATATCGGGTGTGAGAGACGAAACAACAAGAATACCACCAATTTCTGGTTCCAAGACTAATTTGCCGGTCGCAGTCCCCACTGAGACACCAAGAGGTTTTTGGTGATCAATCTGAATTAGGCAATCGGTCAGCACTGCAGGCAAAGTTAAATATCCGTTATCCGGACCTGACCCCATTTTAGACCCCTTTTTAATCATCTTACGAATTCGACTGATGTGACGCAAAGCTAACCAACGGCCATATTCACGCAGTCGCAAATAATTCTGCGCCGCAATGAGTTCAGCGCCGTAGGGGCCGATCCAGGTATCGGCCCGATGGGTGGCAATCGAAGCGGTCGGCGCGTGATTGACTAGTGAGACAAACTCGGACGTATCGGTGAGCTCGAAAGTATTACCGGTGATATCGGTTGGTGGCGACCAGACAGCTGGAAGTTCAGCTGGAAAATATGTTAATGCTTCAACGAGGCTAATATTTTTTGGTAACGCCACAGACAATCGAGTCAACGCTTTTTGAGCAAGAATATTAATCAAAAAAATCAATTCGTAATCTCTAAAAAATTCTTGTTCAGCTGACTGCTGATCGGTTGGTAGTAGCTCTTTGGCGATTAGATCTTGAAGTTTCTGGCTAAGATCATCAAAATTGCCAGCAATTCTGTTATATCGACGAGTATTTCGCAGACTAGTCAAGAATCCCTTCAAGCGTACAGGTCGGACTTGGTAATCATTGCCAAAGAGATAACTATGCGACGGAAATAAACTTTGTAATTCTAGTTCGCAATCAACAAATAATTCTCCTAGAATAATTTTCAGGAATTTTGTATCACGATAAGTAATTCCAAACTGCCGGTAAATACGATCAACTGGACCGTTAGTAGCGTAAAGTTTTTTAAGAAGCTTGAAAGTTTCGGGTGTTGGTCGAGGTGCTACATCACACACCTCGGTTTTAGCAAAATAAAATTTACCGCTTGGCAAAACTTTTTCTAATTCATTAATCTGTTCAATTTTTTGATCTGATAACGAAGTAATCGGTCGAGATTGTAGCCAATACCACTCGCCATCTTTTATACACCACTCAATATCTTGCGGAGCGCCAAAAAGTTTTTCAATGTTGATAAATTGCTCTCGAGCGCTGCTAAAATCAGGTAGCTCAGAAGTAACATTGCTTTGAGTTCGATAAAAATTTATTCTCTTCGGTTTGATCTCACCAGAAACTAACGCGTCACCTCGACCACGATGATATTCAATCACCGTTTCTCGGTCACCATTTGGATTTCGAGTAAAAGTTACGCCGGACCAATCTGGTTCGATAAATTCTTGAATAATCATCGAGAAATTATCAAGCGATCCTAATTTTGTCAGCGCATCAGAACGAACTTCTTCGATCGCCGTTTTAAGATCATCACGACTAACCGCAAGTTCTGTTAGGAACTGCCCAGCCATTGATGATTTATCGGCATCCTCAACTAAGGCGCTTGATCGCACGGCAAAACGCTCACTTTTGAGCATATTCCTGGCCTTTTCCGCTAAAATATCAGCTGATAAATTCATCTCATCGGTTGAGAACGCAATAAATTCTGGCACCAAAAAGCTAGCCTCTTTGAGTCGCTGAAGTTTTAAAGTTTTTGCTCCAAACATATTAGTAGTCCCAAGGTGTTGAATATCGACCCAA
>CAYPRR010000161.1:0-2153 GCA_964413245.1 uncultured Gammaproteobacteria bacterium | reverse complement strand
AACATTCCCAAAAAGGATTGCTCTGCCAGGGGTATGACTCCTTCTCTCTGCCAATTGCAGATAAAGGTTTGCTAGCTCTTTGCTAGCCCAAGTGTCTCTAGCGGCATGCAGGTTAAGCATCTGTAGAAAACTCGGCTCTAAACCATCGAGTGCCGAGTCTGTAAAGTCCACTTGCTTTGAAAAAAAGAGTAATTCACATGCGGGTAGCGCATGGCCGCCCATTTCTGAACTGAAATATCCGGGGAAATATTCAGTCACCCAATCCGAGCAAAGCGAGTAGAGATATTCCCGCATCACGTCAACAGCATTTTGCTTTTGGTGCTCTACGCCCACGAAGCGAATGGTATTTTTCCCGATTGGTTCTTTATAAGTTTCAAACGATTCTGCCAGTGGCTGTTCCAGCGAATTCGCCAGGCTATCGTCGAGCATAAACTGGCAGCACAGGAGTGTTGTGCTTGGAAACGGCTGCCAAACAGAAGCCTGTATTGCTCTAATTCCGGGCGGCAATGGCGCATGTCTAAGACGCCCGCGATATTGTCTATCGTCAATCGGAACAATGTATCCAAGATTTAGCCAGCCGCCTGCCCAGCGCGTAGAACGCATATCGCTTATTGCATCAGGAAAATCTGGATTCAATAGCGCTTCTGAATCATCCCATCCCAGCCTATCAACCCCTGCTTGTAAATTGCCGATCAAGCTTGGAGTGTAAGCCTCAAAAACCCATATTGATGGAACCCTGACTTTCTCCTCTGGCGGGAGGGACGTGCAGGAATTGATTTTTTGATCTCGCTCTTCGTGGTAGCGATCTATTGATTCTCGATCTTGATTCATAGTTCGCTAATCCTGCCAATGTGTTCTGCGTCTGTTATGCACGGGATTCAGATACCAGTGCGATTTGCCTTAGCAAGAGCCGCCCCAGAGAAGTAATTTCGTACCCCTTGAGCTTAAGATTACCCGTGCGGCTGTCGAAAACCGGCTGTTTCGTCCGTGAGTCGATCTCATAGCGAGGAGAAAGCAGACCGAGCGTCGACAGGTGTTCCTTATAGCTCGACTGTAGTGCGTAGCTGTCTATGGTTTCTTGCCCGCTCCCCATTGTCGGCACTATTGGCTTGAGTATGGTGTCGTGCTTTGTGCGAAATTCACGATCTCCGCTAATTTCTGGATTCAAGTATAAGCGTAGCCAGATCACCTCTACGTCAGCGAGTTCGCCAAGTATCCGCAGTAGATGCTTGGACTCCGCGAATGAAATAGCGTCAGAGGATATCCCGTTGCCGAGTAACGCAGCCAGGTACTGGCGTCGCTCTTCCGATAAGGAGCGCGCTGCCTGACGAACGCCATCTTCAAGCAAGTCCGTAAAATTCTCATCCAAAAGCTGCGCTCGAACGAAAGCCTGATCTAGGGTTGCAAGTCTTGCCTCAAGCTGAATTGCGAATTTGCTCAAACGGTCTACACGTTGATTTGGAATGACACTCCCCGCCAACTCAGCCAACAGAGAGCCAGCGAACGGAACCATGCCAAGCATGGCTTTGGCCGCACTGCTGACGTAGTCAATGTAGTTTGTTTGTAACTGTGTTGGTTCATTGGTGGAGTTGGTCGACATAATGCGAGTACCTATCAGCTATTCGCCGCCCGTTAAGGGGGATGTGTCCACGCGGACAGCGTCGTTATTCAAGCTCCACCCTTCTTCACTCTCTTGCGCGCCACCGCTTCGGGGAGTTGCTTGTAGTTTTCCTTGCTGGCAATGCGCTTCCCGGATTTTTTCTCCAGGTCGCGCCGCGCGCGCCCCGCTACCGATCCGCCTTCCACGGCGGCATCGCGGTTTTCGACATAGCCCTGCGCGTCTTTGTTGCGCGCAATCTCGGTGGTGGAAGCTTCGCCCAGCATGGTGAAGATCAGTTCCAGATCGTTCATGTGGTCGCGCAGGTTATCCGCCGGTTTGTCGAGGCTCTTGAATTCCTTGTACTCGGCGGGTGTCATGCCGAACGTGGCGCGACTGATTTCGGCGGTGAGGATGGAGTATTCGCGTTGTTCTTTCACGCCGCGCTTTTTCCATTCGTTGGTCAGTTCATCGCGGATGGCGATGCCGCGCACACGCTTCTCTATCCATTCGTCGCTGTAACCCTTGGCCTTGTACAGCTCGCGCATCCTTGCGG
>CAYPRR010000160.1:0-2156 GCA_964413245.1 uncultured Gammaproteobacteria bacterium | reverse complement strand
CGGGTTAAAAAACCGATGCCCAAATCATTTCTAGGCGATTATTAGTAATTACCAATGCGTTACGCACAACACCGATCGTCAGTGAGACGAAGGCCAGCTAAGCGGGGGAGCGCTAAGCGTTTCTTTTCTTTGGCTTTTCTTTTGGTGATCGGCTTGGGTGGTTATTCCGTCTGGAGCATAAATTCGAAGACAATTCCGACTACCGTGGAGAATACAGCTCCAATATCAGCTCAGGAAATTGAAGGTCAATTAAAAGAGGTGACAGAAAAGGTGGTCGCTTTGGCGATTCCTAGTTCAGTCGATGCTGCCGAAGAGGCGGTTCCTGCAGTTGATCCAGTACTAGCTCCAGTGGTTATAGAAACAGGAGAGGTAATCGAGCTGACCTATTTGGAATCTGGAGATGGTTATTCGACTACGGTGAAGCGTGATTTGATTGATGGTCAATTTGTTCTCTCGGCGCTAGCAAATTTACCATTCGTTGATGATGCTACGGCGACTTATGAAATTTGGCTAGTTAAGCCAGGGGTAACTGATTTTTTCTCGGTTGGTAATATGTATCGTCGGGAAGACGGTCGCTGGGGATTGGTTTGGAAAGTAGATCCTCAGGCCTATGAAAAAAATGTTAGAGATTTTACTCGGGTGATTGTTACTCGCGAACCTCGCGATGGCGTGACTAGTCCTTCAACCGCTCACGTGATGCAAGGTGATTTTACTCAGCCGTAATTGTTGGCCATGTTTACGCTCAAGAAAACTAACGGCGCGGCGCGTCGAGGAATTTTGGAAACGTCGCATGGTTTTGTGCAGACGCCGATTTTTATGCCGATTGCCACCCGTGGTGCGGTCAAAACACTGAGTGCCGATGACATAAAAGGAGTTGGCGCACAAATTATTCTTTCCAACACTTATCATTTATTGCTTCGTCCGGGTCGAGATGGTATTCGTGAGCTTGGCGGCCTTCATAAATTTATGCGTTGGGACGGTCCGATTTTAACTGATAGCGGTGGCTATCAGGTTTTTTCTTTAGCCAAGGTTAATGAGATCGATGATCAAGGCGTTTCTTTTCAGTCGCATATTGATGGCTCTCGAATTCGCCTCACACCGGAAGGCTCGATGGCCATGCAAGCGGCGATTGGTTCAGATATTGTGATGCAATTTGATGACGTGGCGGCCGCTGGAGAAACTCGCGAGCGGGTGACCGACGCAATGGAACGATCTCTGCGTTGGGCAGAGCGTTGTAAGTATTCGGTTCAGGCTGGTCAGCAGTTGTTTGGTATTGTGCAGGGTGGAACATTTGAAGATTTGCGTGAACATTCGGCGAAAGCGTTGGTTGAAATGGATTTTGATGGTTATGCCATCGGTGGACTTTCCGTTGGTGAGCCACGGGAATCGGCTTTCAGAATCACCAAGAAAGTTTGTGAATTGTTGCCAGAAAACAAGCCACGTTATTTTATGGGTGGTGGCATGCCTGAAGAAATTGTTTATTACGTTTCAGTTGGCGTTGATATGTTTGATTGCGTCTTGCCAACGCGCAATGCTCGCCACGGTTCAATTTTCGTCTGGGCTAATGAACCAGCTAAGGCGGTACGTGAAGCTTTGCAACGGGCTCAAGATGGCGCTAGCGATGATCGGATTAAGGAGTGCCTTTATCGTGAGCTAACGATCACTAAAGAAGCTTTTGCGCTCGATCAAACGGCAATCGACCCATTATCGGATTGCTCAACTTCGCTGCATTTCACTAAAGCTTATTTGCGCCACTTATTCCGAACCGAAGAAATGCTCGGTCCGCGCTTGGCGACTTTGCAGAATTTACGTTTTTATTTGCGTCTGATGCAGGAGCTGCGAGCGGTGCTGGAATCTTAAGCGATTTTTGTTTCTAGTTTTATGATTCTGGTTTCGTGATCATCGATTTGTGGCACGAGACTTTCACCAACGACTTCAGCGAATTGTTCCGACAGCCTGTTCTCTGTGGCGCGAATTTCTGTCATGAGCCGGTTCTCGGACGCTACAATTTTAGTTTCGAGTCTATTTTCTGAAGCAGTGATTTTTGCTTCTAAACGATCAACGATCAATATCGTTTCATCAGCCACGGTTTGCTTAATTGCACCCATTAAATCAGATCGAAGTAAGGCGTTCTTTTCAGCAAAATCGTTAGTTAG
>CAYPRR010000159.1:0-2160 GCA_964413245.1 uncultured Gammaproteobacteria bacterium | reverse complement strand
CTATTCTGCAAATCAGAGCCATTATATGTTATTATATTAGGCATATGATCACCGTAGATTCTTTCGTTGATGAGCTCTTGGTGGCTCGAGGTTTTAAGCCAGAAAATATCGTGCCAGATGTTTTTGAAGAACTTCGGCATGATTTAGTTGTTCGTCTCCAAGAGCGAGTTAACGCCGAGATGATCGGAGCGCTTTTGCCAGAAAAAGTAATCGAGCTAGAATCGATGATGATTCGGCCAGAGGTTACCGAAGAACAGTTGCGATCATTCTTTGAGCGCAATATTTCTAATGTTGATGAAAGAGTTCAAAGAGTTCTTACTGATTTTAAAACAACCTACTTAGCCACTCAAGAATTACTATGAGCGAAACTAAATATATTCCGGGAGACGTCAGTAACGCTCTTAGGGCTGAATATTCAGCTAAGGTTGGTATTGTTGGTGTAGCCTCTCGTTTGGAGCAACGCGCTCGTGAACTGGGAGAAGCGAAGATGACTGAATCAGAAAAGGATAGTTCCGGTATTAATGGTGGAATTCGGCGTTTATGGCGTCACAATTTACTTCGCGAATACTATCGTCAGGTCGAGATATCAAAAGCTAGGCAACGCGTTCCTGGACGTGTTGACTCAACGACAGGTGTTAACTTAGAAAAATTAGCTAGAGTAGCGGCTAATGAAGCAATACTAAATCGGTTCACTTCTCTTGATGAGTTTAATATAACTACGCTTTTGCACGAAGAAGCTGGTGAGCAGGTTCATCTAAACAGGGATACGGTTAAGGAGGCGTTAATAAAAAAACAATTGACTAATTTCATTCGTGATTTTGCCGCAGGCAAGTTTGATGAGACTGAATTTAATAAAAGAAAGGGTCTCTTTATTAATGAGGCTATCAAACTGGATCCAAAAATGTTGGCTGGTTTGGAATCCTTCGCTGATAATTTATTACCGATTGGTTTGGAGGTTCGTCGAATAGTTGACGCTGGTGTAGCGGTTGAAAACATTGATATCGACTTAGAGATTACATTAGGTCGAGCCCGTGCTGGTGCTAGGACAGAAACCGAGTTTAATCGCGTTGATCGTGTAATGGAGATGGTGTCACGTTCGCCTTTGCGCCCATTTGGGCGATCAATTAGTAAAGCCTTAGGATTGATGTCGTCAGTTCATAGTTTTGTTACTGGCGGTTTTATAGGCGGATACGAAAAAGAACGAATAAAAAATGAACGTAAGTTACATGAGCGTCAACGTGCTTCTGGATTAACATTTGATAAAGAGTCTGACAGTCGACGAAATGAACTTGAGCAATCGGGATTAGAAAAAGTTAGTGCTAAAACACTTACGGATGATCTTAATAGGGCATCGGAATCACTAACTAATAATGTAACACCCGAAACAGTTCGTGACGCTGTTACTGTTTGGGCAGAAGCGGAGGCTAGAGTAAGAATTTCTGATAGTAAAAAAATTGACCTTTTATCTTACGCAGATTCAGCTGTAAATGAGGTAGAGAGACAAATATTAATTGAAGAAGAGCGAACTGAGCTTGACTTGGCTCGTGCGAGTCTTGAGGCGCATCTAGCCAATACATTTTATGGTTCCGACTTATCTGATGAAGAATTAACAAAACTGATTCCTCCCGCTTTTAGAAATTTGGAAGAATTCATGCTTAAGATAGTCGAAGTGCAAAAGAGTAGATTTACAGATCCAGAAAACGGTGAAATTGTTAGACAAAATAGATTAGTTAGAAAGCTGAGCGGTTATCAATTCTTGTGGTTCCGTAAACCACTCGGGGAAGCGATGACTCAAAAACAAATAGATGCAAAAATTGAGGCGCGCCGAGGTGTAGATCTTCCGCCACGCACATCACCACCAACCATAACAGAGAATGAGCCACCGGTTGTGCCACCTGTAGATACAACCAGACCGCCAGAACCAGTTGATACAGAACCAGTTCCAGACGCTGACGTTGAACCTTTCTTTGAAGTGACTGGGTCATTAGCCGAATTCAAAAATAAAACCGGCGTAGAATATACGTCAGCTCAAGTTAAAGCACTGTACGGTGAATACGCTAAAACTGGTCGTTTCGATTTGGTGGCCGATTTGCGACGTGGCACTGGCGTTGCCCTGAACAAACTAGAGATGCAGGATCTAATTGCTGAACTCGACTTTTC
>CAYPRR010000158.1:0-2202 GCA_964413245.1 uncultured Gammaproteobacteria bacterium | reverse complement strand
TCTCTTTTTCTTTTTGGTATTTGAACGAACCAAAATCGATAATTTTACAAACTGGAGGTTCAGCTTTTGGTGAGACTTCGATCAAATCAAGACCCTGTTCAACCGCGAGGTTGATGGCGTCTTGTGTGGTCATGACACCGCGCATTTCATTTTTAGCATCAATGACGCGAACGGTAGGCGAAGTGATGCCCTCATTAATTCTAAACCCAGGAATGGCGAACTTCGGCTTACGTTGGCGATGGCGATGAATGCGCATTGTCGTGAAATTACCTGACGTTAATAAAAAAATTCTGGTGGACCTGAAGGGAGTTGAACCCTTGTCTGGTCAGGGAATCTGTAAAGATACTTCCAAGCTCATCTACGCCTGTTTACGCTACCAAATAGAGGCGTAGCGAAAATTTGGTAAGCGTTACCACTGGCGATCTTTATCTTATGGACAGCGGTGACCCATAAAATGCAGCCCACTATATTACACCTGTATTCCTAAGGGCGGGCGCCCCAGGACAGATGGTCCATGGCTATTAAGCGACGGACAGAGAAAGCTTTGGCATGCTAAACGCCGAAGCGATAGCAAGTCTAAGCTTTGAGAATGTATTCGCAGGTATTCTCTTGCCAATTTTTACGGAGATTGGCGCTCCGGCTTGATCTTTTACAGAACCGCACTGCCATCGATACCTGGCAGGCCCCGAGTATTTCCGATTGCTCAGAAATACTCGGCGCCCGGTTAGCCATATCTAACCGTTTTCATTTCGGTGCGTGCCTGGCGATCCAAATCACGTTTTTTAATGACTTCACGCTTATCAAACTTCTTTTTTCCACGGGCCACAGCAAACTCGACCTTGATCAAATTTCCCTTAGTATAGACACGAATTGGCACTAGAGTCAATCCTTGTGTTTCTTTTTTACCGATTAAATTTTTGAGTTGGCGACGACGAACTAGTACTTTGCGATCACGTCGAGTGTCATAATTATCCTGTAATCGTCCGGCTGGGGCGTATTTGCCGATGTGAGTATTCTTCAAAAAGAGCTCACCATTTTGAACAGAAAGAAAAGATCCTTTAAGACTCACATGTCCAGCTCGAGCTGATTTAACCTCGGCTCCAGACAGCTTTAAACCACCCTCAATAGTTTCGAGGAGTTCAAAATCGAACTTAGCTCTTGGGTTGATAGCGAGTGTCGGCATAGTTTTAGCACGGTTCCAACAAGTGCTATAATAGTCGTAATCTATGAATAAAGTAAACCTTGATACTCACAAAACTTATTTCCCGTTTATTTTAGTGGGACTTTCGATTTTGCTAGCGGCTGCTTTTGCGGCGTGGTATCCAGGACTTAATGAACGTTCAGGTGATAGTAGCGTTAAACCATCAGTGATCAGCGAATCAAGAATTACAGTCACTCATGACCAATACGTGGCATTAGTTTCGCCGATTCTTAGCGACTATTTAGTTGACCAAGATGCTAATCGTGCCTACACTCGTCTGGCCGAGATTACTGTTCCGGTTGAGGATTTGAGTACGCATCTGGAATTAGTGATTATTTTCGGTAAATTCCAAGCTACAGAAACTGCGGAAGCTACCGCTCGATATCAATCGCTCAAACAAAAAATTAGTTGGCTACCATGATTCTTCTCCATCGATTAACATCATTTGCAGTGGCCACGGTTTGTGCCGTCGGTTTTTTGCTGATTATTTTATTGCCAAGCTGGACAGCAGAAGCGATGCTTGGTTTGTTGATTTTAATTCCGTTACTTTTTGCGCGGTTACTAACTTGGGATATTAAGCACTTTTCATTTTGGATTTTTCTCGGTACGCCATTTTTTTACCTTATCGCTTCATTATTCTTGTTTATTTTTTTAGAGGGTAATTTGTTGAAGACTTTTTTGGCGGTGGTGGTAACTGCTGGCTTGTGGCTTTATGCAGAAAATTTATTCTCGTTTTATCATTTACCGAGCACTTATCAGGCTTATAGCTTGGAATATCTTTCGTTAGTGTTGTATTTAGTAAGCTCATTTTTCTTTACCAGCGGTGCTTACGGCGTTCAAATCTTTTTGCAATTACCAGCTTGGGTACCGGCTTTAGCGGTGTTTTGGGCCACATTATTTTCGACGGTGGGCGTTTTTTGGGTGAGTAAAATCGGTAGTGAAATTAGTACTCGTTTCGCGATTACGGGTTCGATAATTTTAACGGAGCTTTATTTGGTGTT
>CAYPRR010000157.1:0-2204 GCA_964413245.1 uncultured Gammaproteobacteria bacterium | reverse complement strand
TTTGAGTTTCTTTTTCGTATTGCTCGGTTAGGTTGTAGGTGAGTTCTAGTCTCTCGCGGTTTGTTAGCTCTGGTTCGGCTTCAACAATTAGGGTGATATCTAAATTTTGTTCATCTGGAGCTGACCCCAACGCTTCACGAAACGCCATCTCCTGCGCCGGACCCAAAATCTTACCGATAAGTTCGGCAGTATTTTTGGAACGTTGAACTGGTTTGGCGAAAGGGTTTTCGATGGAACCAAAAGGTAGGGACATACTGAGTCAGTTTAACATAATTCAATTACCATGGTCGCCAAACATAACTAAGGCAACAAAACAAGAAAAATCACATACCCTCGCAACCACCAAACGTAAAAGCAAATAATTCTAAATTGCTGGCACTAGTTTTTAACTTTAATGTTCCACGGTGATAAGTTTTAGCGGAAATCAGACGGTACATTCTGGCCTCATTAATCGTCACAACGGCACGACCGTCTTTTTTTAATTCCACATCAGCACCAGCCATATCGGCCGGTAGTGGCAAACCGTCGAATTCAATTTCCATGATCGCTGGCTTCTGATCAGTTGAACGCATCACCAAATTAACCGAAAAAGCGCTATATTTAAGCAAAAGATATTCATTCGGAACAGCCAAGGCTCGAGTGTGCGCCAACGAATCATTAGTTACCGTCCAATGACCATGAAGATAAATCAAATCTTCTTCATGCTCTTTTTCGTTTTCAAAAGAAGATTCTTGTCCAGGCGTAATACCGTCAGCATTACCAAATCGACCACGAACAAAACCTAAATAAGTTTCTGGGGTTGTACGGTAACAAATTCCGCCACCAATTGGCGTATCTGGCTTGATGACCGGCAACTTTTTAGCACCGATCGCCGAAAGTGCTTGCTGAATTTCCATTTCAGTTTCTGCATACGCCCCTTCACCAACATGATCGTAAATAATGTAACCCTTGTGATCGATCAAAAACTTTCTTGGCCACCAACGATTGGTGAATAGATTCCAAACCTTGAAATCTGGATCAAGAACAACTGGATATTTTATCACTTCAGCCTTGATTGCCGTTTCAACATTGGCCTGAATCTTCTCAAATTCAAACTCCGGCGTATGCACACCGATAATCACCAAACCTTGATCAGCATATTTTTTATGCCATTCATTCAGATGTGATTGCGTGCGAATACAGTTCACGCAAGAGTACGTCCAAAAATCCACAAGCACGACCTTGCCTTGTAGGCCGGCCATCGTCAAAGGCTTTGAATTGAGCCAAATAAGGCCCTTTGGGAGCTCTGGCGTCCGAATCCTCCCGAGCCGATGCAAAAACATGGTAAAATTATAACATATGCAAATAAGCGATCACTACTTACCATACAACAAGAAGACGTTAATCGTCGTCGCTAATTCGGAAATTGCACGTTTATTAATAGCACAAGATCGTGAACTAAACGAAATCGAAGCCTTCGAAGTTTCTACAGCATTACCAGAAAGCCGTACCGCCAACTCAGCACCACCGGACGTAGACGAAATGAAACGCCACAGTCGCTTAGAGCTTTACAAAGAAATTTCTGATCGAATGCAAGAACTACTCCGCGAAGGTGTTGAAGAAATTATTCTCTGCGCGCCGGAAGTTCATAAAAATGAATTATCCGAAGCGATGCACACTGATGTCACCGCACACGTCAAAGATGTAGTTCCGAAAAATCTCGCTTCACTTAAAATCGATCAGATCATCAGAATTTTGCAGGAGAATCGAGCAATGTAGGAATTTAAAAGACCGCTCGTCATAAGCGGTCTTTTATTTTATATATTCTATGGCATCAACCTTGCTGTTTATCTCTCCTTCAAGCTGAGCATTACGTAATTTATTAATCAATTCACCAACTTTTGGGCTGGGTTTTGTCTGGGTGATCGCCATTATTTCATCACCACTCAAAAGCGGTGGAATGATTTCGCCTGGTGCGATATCAAGTCGAGTATAGATCTCAGCTCGACGTTTTTTGGCCGCCTCTGTTCGGTCAAAAAGTCTACTAGCTGTTTCATCTCCGGCTAAATGAGCTCGGAGTTCTGCGACAATGAAAATTTCAGCTACATGAGAAGTTAAAAAATATTTCTCAAATTCATGAGCCGACATAGCTAGCGGATCTCGCTCAATCAATATGTCCGATGCGGCGATCAATTCAGTAAACACATCTCGACTAACAAAACCAG
>CAYPRR010000156.1:0-2229 GCA_964413245.1 uncultured Gammaproteobacteria bacterium | reverse complement strand
CAAGCATCTTTTAGGCCCTCATCTAAACATTGCGAACCAAAACTGCCCGTACAATCAGCTCCCTTGCCGATCATAATTTGACCAGCGGCGACTTGGCCGACGATTTGCGAAAACCATTCCGGTTGATTAGTGCGCATCTCAACCAAGATTTGCATGATATCCTCAACATCACGCAACCGCTGTTCATCATTGCGGATCTGTAACCGATGTTGCCAATACCAACCACCAACGATTAGTCCGACGATGATAACGCCAGTGATGATGATCTTGGTTTTCATAGTTATAATCTACAAGCTACCAGCTACAAGCTGTGTTAATATAATTGTACTATGTCTACTTCCGGATTCCTACTAGTCGATAAACCAGCTGGAATAACCAGTCATGATGTGATCGATAAACTGCGTCGAATCACTGGTGAAAGACGAATCGGCCACGCTGGTACGCTCGATCCATTCGCCACGGGATTGTTAATTGTGGCCGTTGGCCGTGAGGCAACCAAAGAAATCTCCAAATACGTTGGCATGGACAAGACCTATGAGGCTGAATTTGTACTCGGAGCCACCACTGAAACATTAGACCCAGAAAGCGAAGTAATCATGGCGTACGATTTGGTCCGGCCGGACCAAATCGTACGCACAGATTCCACCACTCCACCACTTTTCGACTCCACAACTATCACCGCAGTCATGCAATCATTTACCGGAAACATTCAACAAATACCACCGATGTACTCGGCTATCAAAAGGGCCGGAAAAAAAATGTATGAACTGGCCCGCCAAGGCATAACCGTCGAACTAGAGCCACGTCCAGTCACAATTTATGAATTCTTCCTCACCGATAAATTCACCGAGCCAATACCTAAATCGGCCACTACGGCGATCAGTGTCAACATTCGCTGTTCGTCGGGAACCTATGTTCGAGCGTTGGCTAGGGATTTAGCACAAAAATTAGGGACGACTGGCTATGTTCAACAGTTACGACGCACAACCATCGGCAAAGCAACCATTGAACAAGCTATCGCACTTGGGGATATAAATACCAATAATTGGCAAACGCTAGTCAAAAAAGAGGTTTGACGCACGCACACTCCGGTGCTACTATCACTTCATAGAACTTACAGACATAAAAGTTCTATTATAATTTTAATCCCGTTTGGTCGTCACAGGTGCATTACGGAAAAACGTTAAACAAAAATCATGTGCCCTCTTATCGTCAGACTGTTCGATTTTTGAAAGAAACGTTTATCTAGCCGTATCGTGAACAATTAATGTTCACGACCATTTTGTGCAACCAGACATATCCGGCCAAATATGCCGACATTATTTATTGTCCTCTCTCTGATTGGAGGTTTAGCCGTTGGTGCTACCATCGGTTTTGCGATTCGCAACACACTAGTTAAAAACAAAGTCGCCTCAGCTGAAGGTCGCGCTGAAAAAATCATATCCGACGCTAAAAAGCAAGAACAGGAATTATTACTCAAAGCCAATGAGCGCTCATTACAGATAATTGATCAAGGCAAAAAAGACGAGGAGTCGCGTCGCAAAGAAATCAAAGATATGCAAAATCGCGTTGAACAACGCGAGAACCTTTTTGACAAAAAAATTCTAGAACTCGAAGATCGTAAAACTCAAGTCGAAACTGCAAAACAACAGGTAGAAAAAACTCAAGCAGAAGTTGAAGCGGTCCGCGAAGCGGCTAAAGAGAAATTACAACAAGTCGCCGGATTAACACGCGAACAAGCACGCGATCAATTAATAGCAGTTGTAGAAGAAGACGAAAAAGAAAACCTAGTTGGTAGATTACGAAAACTCGATCTGGTGACCGAAGAAGAACTAGAGGCTAAGGCTCGTAAAATGCTTTCGTTGGCTGTGCAACGCTTTGCTGGCAGTCACGTAGTTGATGCCACCACCACCATGGTAGAACTACCTTCAGATGACATGAAGGGTCGCATCATCGGCAAAGAAGGTCGCAACATTAAAGTTTTGGAACATCAAACTGGTTGTGAATTTATTATCGATGACACTCCAGGCATGATCGTCATTAGTGGTTTTTCCCCTGTTCGCCGACAGGTCGCCAAGCACACACTTGAAATGCTTTTAAAGGATGGCCGTATTCAACCGGCGCGTATCGAAGAAGCCATCAATGAAGCCAAAAAAGATTTGGCTAAAGAAATGAAAAAGGCTGGCGAAGACGCTCTTTACGAACTTGGAATTCCCGTTGGTTCGATTG
>CAYPRR010000155.1:0-2231 GCA_964413245.1 uncultured Gammaproteobacteria bacterium | reverse complement strand
CAAGCCACATAGAACAAACTCGTTGGCTCATTCTTCAATAGGCACGCCGTCACCCCTTGCGAGGCTCCGACTCCTTGTAAGTATACGGTTTCAGATTCTATTTCACTCCCCTTCCGGGGTTCTTTTCAGCTTTCCCTCACGGTACTAGTTCACTATCGATCAAAAAATGTATTTAGTCTTACCGCATAGTCGCGGTGGCTTCCAACAGGATTTCTCGTGTCCCGCCGTACTCAAGACCGATTACCACATGCATGACTTAATATTTCGTCTACAGGACTATCACCCTCTATGGTGTTTCTTTCCAGAAACTTTGACTATATATGTCGCACACGTCGCATTTCACCAGAAATACACGTAATCGGCTTACAACCCCTAACTGACAACGGCTGGTGCCTTTCATAGCGCCTACGTTTCTCTTGCGAGAAGTTTCGTCGTATTTCATCAATTAGGTTTAGACTGATCCCCTTTCGCTCGCCACTACTAGGAGAATGAGATCACTATTCGTCATCTCACCGCTCGATTGCTCGAGATGTGAGAGAAGAATAGTGTCCTTCTTTTCTTTTCCACTAGGTACTGAGATGTTTCACTTCCCTAGGTTCCCTTCCGGCAACTATTTATTCATTGCAAGATCATCAGGCATTCCCCTGATGGGGTTTCCCCATTCGGACATCTCCGGATCAAAGGTTATTTGCCACCTCCCCGAAGCTTATCGCAGGCTATTACGTCCTTCATCGGCATTTTTTGTCGAGCCATCCGCCGTATACCCTTATTAACTCTCCACCCACTTACTATGGATAATTCTGAATGATAAGAATTATCAACGTTTAAGTGAGGGTTTTCCACTAACTTACTTGATTCATTTCATCAATATTCAATTGTGAATGACCAGAGAGGACTGTTCGAACTTGGGGTTCAAACCTTCTATCTCTGTTCCAGAGGCAATCTCTGAAAAAAGAAAATTCTCGCGACAGCGAGAGATTCAAAAAAAGACTTTTTGAACACTACTCGCCATGAGGTGAAGTTTTCCCGAACTTATTCCCTCAAACTTACTCTGTGAAGTCCCACTGTAGCGATCTAGAATTCGCGGTACAATCAGAGTAGTGTCTTAACTTGTGGCGGAATATTAACTCAAGCCTTTATAACTGTCAAGGACTTTCTGGGGATATGATTAAACTTACTTTCATCACCATCGGCGATTTACCACGAGGCCCGTTTACCGACCTAGCTTTAACCTGGGAAAAACAACTAAAAGCTTACGTAAAGTTAGAGAAAAAAGTGGTTGCCGACGAAGAGGCTTTAGAACGTGCTATTCCATCTGGATCATCGCTGATCGTCTTAGAAGCCACTGGGAAATCTCTCACCTCGGAAGCTTTTTCTAGCTGGGTCGGGAAGATGGAAGATGAGGGCCAGCACCTCTGCGTGGCGCTTGGTGGCCCACACGGCCTGTCTCCCGAACTAAAAAAGCGAGCAAATTTGCTTCTCTCGCTTTCAGCCATGACCACCACTCACGACCTAGCCCATCTATTCTTCCTCGAGCAACTGTATCGGGCATTCACAATTTTACGCGGAAAGACTTATCATTATTGACTTTATTCTTTTTTCATTCTTAGAAAAACTTAATGAAAATGAGGAAGAGCAACAAAGTGCGATCAGAAGAATGCCAAGATAAAATCTACATTTAATGAACTACCACGGGTTGAAACCCGTGGTTTTTCGGCGGTAGAAAAATGCCCGGCCTCTAGACGAGGTCGGGCAGTTATTTACGCAATCGTAGTTCCAAATGGCGGTCGGAAGTGCCTACCAGGCGGTAGCAGAGACGATTGAACAGGCCACGGGCCGGACTTTGTGGCAGACACAAGGTTTCGATGGAGCCACAACTCGAGATTTGCGCTTGAGCTTTTAGGCGCATCAGTAGATCGTAAGCTACCTGCTGGCCACGGCAGTCCTCACGAACCAGGAGCAAAGAGACATAGCCCGTTCGACCGCAAAACTCGTTGCGAATGCACAGCGACACGTGACCAACTACGTTCATCTTGCCATCGGTGGCATAGAACACGTGTAACCGGTTCCCTTCCAGATCGTGTTGCATCGGACCTAGATCCGCACCCGGAAACGGCAAGCCGGCCGGTGGCCCATGCTGGCGCAGAAACTTGGCCACTTTTTCCAACTGATCTCTGTCGCGTGGTCGAACCGTACTGACTTCAAAAGAACTGTCCATGATTCCTCCAAGA
>CAYPRR010000154.1:370-2247 GCA_964413245.1 uncultured Gammaproteobacteria bacterium | reverse complement strand
GATCGGCCCCTACGACAAGATTCCGTGGTATAATCAATCCGTATGAAGCGATTTCTCGCCCTCTTTGCAATTCTCGGTCTAACCTTGGCTCTGCCACAGGAAAGCTTGGCTTTCGACCCAAATTTCGTGCTTTCGGATACAGACCTGGAAAATCCCTATGCCATGTCTGAATCTCAAATCCAGAACTACCTAGACCGTGGCTATCTCGGCTCTTACAAAACCGAAAATTCTGATGGCGAAAAAATGTCTGCCACCAACATCATTTATGATGCTGCCCAAAAATATAACCTCAACCCAAAATTCTTTTTAGTACTGATCCAAAAAGAACAAAGCTTGGTTGAAGATGAAGACCCAACCCAAGATCAATTAGACTGGGCTGCTGGCTATGCAGTTTGCGACGATTGTTCTAAATCAGATCCAGCTCTACTTCGCTGGAAAGGCTTTGGCAAACAAATAAATTCCGCTGGCATGCAATTCCGTGATGGCTATCTAACCGATATCGCGCTCTGGGGAAAAACTCAAGGTAAGTACGGACCTGATGTTCCGATCACCATCGATGATACAACCGTCATTCCAGCCAATGCCGCGACGGCCGCCCTCTACGCCTACACGCCACACCTCCACGGCAACGAAAACTTTGCGAAAATTTGGGATCGTTGGTTTAGCCTGGAATATCCTTCTGGCACCCTCGCTCAAGCTAGTGGCACACCAGATGTCTATCTATTACAATACGGCGAAAAACGTCACATTGAAAACTGGAGCGCCTTCATCACTCGTTTTGACCCAAACCTGATAGTTGAAGTTTCACCAACTGTTTTGGATAATTATTCCAACGGAAACCCAATCGGCTTTCCAAACTATTCTCTACTTCAAGATGAAGATGATATTCGTTATTTATTAGTCGACGACACCTTGCGTCCAATTGATTCAGAAGAAACTTTCCGCCAGATAGGTTTCGTGGAAGATCAAATTGTCGAAATCAGTAATTCTGATATTCACGACTACGACCAAGGAACATCTATTACCGCTGACTCTCAATACCCACAAGGACTAGTCCTGCAGGTTAAAGGCACACAAACAATTTACTACATCCAAGATGGACAGCGACATCTAATCGTCGATCCGCTAATTTATTCAGCTCGCCTTCATAGCGCACCAACAACGATTGTCGAAAGTGTCGAAATCGAACAATATAGCGAAGGAAAACCACTAACAATTCCAGATGGCTATTTAATTAAGACGGCCGATGAGCCGACGGTTTACGTTGTCTCCGATGGATTGAGACGCGAGATTACTTCCGAAAGCGCTTTCTTATCTTACGGCTGGTCTTGGGATGACATCAAAATCGTTAATAGTTCTGCTCTCAAACTCAGTAAGTCTGGCGACCCAATTGCCGAATCATCAGACGTCACTATTGCAGCTGAGTAAATTATGCTAGTTTTCGCTGCCTTTACCCCCAATTCCCCACTCTTAACTCCTGAAATCAATAAGGACAAACTTTCGGCCGTAGAACAAACACGCACAGCCATGCAGGAATTAGCTGACGAACTTTACGCCAGCAAACCCGATACGATCGTCATTATTACGGATCACCCAACTAGATACCGTGACGCCTTCTGTCTGAGCCTTTCTGACCCTTATAAATTTGATCTAAAGGAATTTGGACACTTCGGTTTTGATCGTACTTTCCGCCCAGACTTAATGTTAATCGATCAATTGCAACGAACGCTTCGAAAAGCCGGACAGCCGATCACTATGACTTCCGATGAAGCGCTCCATTACGCCAGCGCTGTGCCACTTTCTATTTTAACGGCCCGTTTACCAAAAGTTAATTTAGTCCCTATCGCCTATAGTGATTTGGAACCAAAAGCTCATTT
>CAYPRR010000154.1:0-360 GCA_964413245.1 uncultured Gammaproteobacteria bacterium | reverse complement strand
TTGAATTCGGACAAAATATTAAAGAAGCCATTATCACCAGCTCAAAGCGAATCGCAGTGATCGCTGCTGGCGATATGTCCCATACCCTCACTCTGGATAGCCCAGCACCGCTCCATTCTGACGGACAAATTTTCGACGATAAAATTCAAGAACTTATCGCCACGAAAAATAGTGCCGGACTCCTGACAATCAAACCGAAAGTTGTAAAAAATGCTAAACAGCTAGCTTACCTTCCTCTCACGATAATGTTCGGCTTACTTGACCATGTTGCCGTAGACCCGACGATTTTGAGTTATGAAGCACCCTTCGGAGTTGGTTTTTTAGTCGCCAATTTTACCATCAAATAACGCTAGTTTATGT
>CAYPRR010000153.1:0-2252 GCA_964413245.1 uncultured Gammaproteobacteria bacterium | reverse complement strand
ACCGCAGATGCGTTGCGCGATACGCGCCATCCGTACCGCAGGGCGTTGGAGTTGGCATGCGGCGCGGTGGAGATCGTCACCATCGAGGAGGCTCTGCGCTTGTCTTGCGCAACGGTGACGGGGCAGACGGTGGTGATTGTGGCGACCATTCAGGCTTTCCGCGTGGAAGATACGACCGGGCGCAAGGTGTATGACCAGAACGGCAGTTTTTCGGAGCACTTGCTGAATGTGCCAGCCGACCGCCTTGAAGATTTGTTGCCGGGTGCGGATGGCAAGCCGAAGCCCTCGCTGGTGAATATGTTGCGCTTGCGCCGCCCGATTGTGATCGTGGACGAGGCGCACAATGCGCGCACCGATCTTTCTTTCGCCACGCTCGGCAACGTGCTGCCCTCGTGCATTATCGAATTCACCGCGACACCGGCGCGCACGAAACATCCTTCCAACGTGTTGCATCATGTATCGGCGGCGGAATTAAAAGCGGCGGATATGGTGAAGCTGCCGCTGCGCGTGATTACGCGCCATCCGAGCCAGCGCGATCAATTGCTGGCGGATGCCGTTTCGTTGCGCGCCGATCTCGAAAAACTTGCCGCAGCGGAAGCCCAGCAAACCGGCGAATATCTGCGCCCCATTATGTTGATACAGGCGGAGCGCGTGGATGCCTGCGAAGCATTGCGCGATCTGATGGTGAGCAAGTTTGGTATTGCCAGGGATGAAATAAAAATTTCAACGGGCAAGCTCGACGAGCTGAAAAGCGTGGGCAATATCAATTCGCCAAAGTGTCCGGTGCGCTTCATTATCACCGTGGAGAAGCTGCGCGAGGGCTGGGATTGCCCATTTGCATACGTGTTGTGCAGCCTCAAGGAAACGCATTCCGCGACGGCAATCGAACAGATTGTGGGGCGCATTCTGCGCTTGCCGAACGCGCGAGAAAAGCAGCATCCAGACCTCAATTGCGCTTACGCTTTTTCTGTTTCCGAATCGTTGCCTGCGGTATTGAACGAGTTGCGCGAAGCGTTGGAAAGCAACGGCTTCACCTCGGCGGAAGCCGAACGCATCATTATTCCCGTGCCGCAAGGCGTGTTGCCGCTGGGCGTGCAGCCCAAGACGGTGAAATTTACTCCCGATGAGTTGGACGTTGCCGCCGCAAAAGTTCAGATTGCAGAACTCGGCGGCAAGGTTCATCTCAATGCCGATACACACGAAATTACGGTCTTTGTTCCGCTGGACGAAGATGAAACGGAGAGACTGAAAAGTTGTGTAAAAACCCCCGAAGCGCAGGCGCGGGTCGTTGAGATGGTGGCAGTGGTACGCGCAACGGAAATGGCTTTCGGTGGCAGTGGCAAGACGCGAATGCCTTCACCCTATGAGCAGGGATTTGACTTTAAGGTGCCGCTGCTGTGTGTGCGTGAGAATGGCTCGTTGTTTGAATTCGAGAGCACTTTCCTGATCGAGCACAGATGGAAGCTGAGCGAAAAGGATGCGGCGCTTTCACCCAATTACAATCCCTTGCAACGTCTCACCGGAAAGGCGGGCTATGTCGATGTCGGCGCGAAGGGCGAGGTGTTGACCAATGTGCTGCAAGAAACGCCGAGTGCAGATTTTGTCGGTACGCTGCACCAGCAAGTGCTGCAACTTGGAGGCACTAGTGATTGGACGCTGGAAACTTTGATCTCGTGGCTCGATGGCGAGATTGAACACCACGACATTACGGCGGGAGAATCGGCGGAGTTCATCAGGAAGGTGTTGCGCGGTTTGATGGCGAATTTCGAGATCACAGATATAGGCCAACTGGCATTGGATCGCTTTCGTTTGCGTGATGAAATTGAAGGGTGCATCCAGGAACATCGCGACGGCGAACGCAAGAGTACCTTTCAGTCTTTGCTGTTCCCAGATTCTGCGCTGGCAGTCAGCGAGGAGCGTGCGATCAATTTCAAAACCATGCGCTATGAGCCGAGTTGGCTCTATGAAGGCGGCTTCCAATTCCAGAAACATTACTTCGGAACCAGACCCGGCGAACTCGTCGAGTTCAAAAAGAACAGGGAGCTTACCGAGGAATTTCAATGTGCGCAGTTTCTCGATGGATTGCCGGAAGTTAAATTCTGGGTGCGCAACCTCTCTCAAAAATCCACTGCATTCCGACTGCAAACTTCCAGCGACTGGTTCTATCCCGATTTCGTTTGCCAGCTAAAGGATGGTCGCGTCTTGGTGGTTGAGTACAAAGGCAAGGATCGCTACGACAGCGCGGATTCGGA
>CAYPRR010000152.1:0-2258 GCA_964413245.1 uncultured Gammaproteobacteria bacterium | reverse complement strand
CCTGATCGTGGCAATCCCCAGCATGATTGCCTACCGGCATTTCCGCGCCCAGATAGACAGCCTGTCCATAGACATGGAACAGCAAGCGATCAAACTGGTGGAAATCGTGCATGGCCAGCGCAAAGGTTAACGTGAAACTCGCGCAGCGATTCGTTTGCCCCCTCGCCCGCTTGCGTGAGAGGGGAACGGGCATGGCGCATCTATTATCTGGATCGGTCGCCATGACCGTTGGGCAACCATGAATTTTCGACGCGGGCGCAACCGCGAGGAACCGGAAATCAACCTGATCGCGATGATCGACGTGCTGCTGGTGATTCTGATTTTTCTGATGGTGACCACCAGCTATGCCAAGTTCTCCGAGTTGCAAATCAACCTGCCGCAAGCCGGCGGCGAAGCAGTTGCCGAAACGGCCAAACCGGTCAACATCGCGATAGATGCCTCGGAACGCTACGCCATCAACGATCAGGGGCTATCCTATTCCGGCGTGGAGGCGTTGGCCGCCTCCCTGAAAAATGCCGCAGGCGACCAGGCCGACCCTACCATCATCATCAATGCCGACGCCAAAGCACCGCACCAGTCCGTGATCAACGTGATGGAAGCGGCTCGGTTGGCGGGATATGGGCGCATTACCTTTACCACCCAGAACCAGCCCAAATAATTCCAACCCCATTTCATCGGTGAAACTGCGTTGGCTTCCTCGCTCACTCCTAGTCGTGCTAATTGCACTGCCAGCGTCGCTCGCTCGTCGCCGCCTTGTTTGACCTTCGAAATGGGGCTGGAATAAAAGATGGTCAGCCTGGAACAACACTGGTACCGCATCACCCCGCTGCACCTGATTCTTTTCCCGGTTAGCCTGCTGTTCCGCCTGCTGGTGGCGTTGCGCCGCGCGCTGTATCGCGGCCGCATCCTGCCCAGCCATAAATTGCCCGTACCGGTTATCGTGGTCGGCAACATCAGCGCCGGTGGCACCGGCAAGACCCCGCTCACGCTTGCGCTGGCGCAACAGCTTGTCGGGCGCGGCTGGCATCCGCTGATCGTCAGCCGCGGCTACGGCGGCGCCGCACAACAACCCATGCATGTCGATGCAAACAGCAATGCAACGCAAGCGGGCGACGAGCCGCTACTGATGGCGCGGCGCAACCTCTGCCCGGTGTGGATAGGGAAAGACCGCGCCGCCGCAGCGCAGGCCGCCCTGCAAACCCACCCGCAATGCGATATCGTGCTGTGCGACGACGGCTTGCAGCACTACCGCTTGCAGCGTGATGTGGAGGTCGCGGTCATCGACGGTGCGCGCGGCTTCGGCAATGGCTTCATGCTCCCCGCCGGGCCGTTGCGCGAACCGGTGGCGCGCCTGCGGAACGTGGATGCCGTGGTAGTGAACGGCGGCAAGACTGCAACAGGCCAGTACGCGATGCGCCTGTCGGGAGAAGTTTTCCATAACCTGCTCGATCCCGGCAAAACAGCCGCCGCCGGCCATTTCCACACGCTGAACAACCATGCCGTGGCCGGTATCGGGCACCCGCCACGCTACTTCCGGCATCTGCAAACGCTGGGGATTCCCTTCACGCCGCACGCTTTTCCCGACCATCATCCCTATTCCGCGGCTGACCTCGCCTTTGCCGATTGCGACGCGATACTCCTGACTGAAAAAGATGCGGTAAAATGCGCCGCATTCGCCGATGCCCGATATTGGGTGTTGCGCGTGGATGCCCAACTCGACCCGGCCTTGGTCGACCACATACTGCGAAAGATAGAATCCCATGGACGCTAAACTGCTTGATATCCTCGTTTGCCCGCTGTGCAAATCCCCGCTGGTCTACCAGAAAGCCGCGCAGGAATTGATCTGCAAGGCCGACCGGCTGGCCTTCAAAATCGAAGACGATATTCCGGTGATGCTGGCCGACGAGGCGCGCAAACTGACCGCCGAAGAAGTCGAAGCGCTTCGATGACGGATTTCCATGTGGTAATCCCTGCCCGGCATGCCTCGACCCGCTTGCCGGGCAAACCGCTGCTGCCGATCGCCGGAAAGCCGATGGTGGTGAGGGTTGCGGAACAGGCGGCGCAAAGCGGCGCGCAACAGATCTGGGTCGCCACCGACCATCACGCGATCGCCAACGTGGTGCACGAGCATGGCTTCAAGGCATGCCTGACCAAAGATACCCACGCCAGCGGCACGGATCGCATCGCCGAGGTGGCGGAACAGCATGGCTGGCCGGACGACACCATCGTGGTGAACGTGCAGGGCGACGAGCCGCTGA
>CAYPRR010000151.1:0-2309 GCA_964413245.1 uncultured Gammaproteobacteria bacterium | reverse complement strand
TGTCTGAGTTATTACATACCCAGGGTGAGGATTCAGAAGATAAGAAAAAATCAAAAGCTAAAGAAGCTCAGGAAAAATTATTAACCGAAGCCCGCGAAGGCTGGTTGGAGTTTGGTAAGAGATTTGAAAATACGATCAATGCCTATTTTGGTACGCCTGACATGAAATTTACGGTGAAGCCGGGCGGTTGGTATATTGATTTAGAGAATATAGAAGTGAACGCTGATCCAAATTTTTTCTTACAAAAAGGCTATTCTGAAGCTGAAGCGATGTTTTGTACTTTTCACGAGGCAGAACATTTTCGAGACATGATTCAGGATCCAGAAGAATATGGGCGCCTGTTCGAAAGAATGAAGCAAAAAAGTAGTGTCCATCCGGCTTACCCAAAGGCTTTGCAGACAATGTGGAATTGTTTAGAAGATGTGATGGTTAACCGTGTTGTGATGAACAGGTGGAAGGCGGCGCCAAAAGCTAAAAACGTGTTGTACCCAAAGTTGTTTCCAACAATCAGTATGCGTGGCAAGCCAAGACACAGACAGTTTATGTATGCTATGTTGCGTGAAGCAATGTTGCCCGGTGAGCCAATGGACCTAGACCCAGAAGTGCGGGAAGCTTTGAATAAATGTCAGGCTCGGCCGGGAGGTAGAGGTACAACGGTTGATGTACTGACGGATGTGGATTTGAAGGGCCGTGCTCGTTTGGCGCCAAAAGGGCGCTTCGCTCTTATTCGTACTAGTTTTGAGCCAACTTTCGAAGCTTTATATCGACAGGATTTGGTCGATCGCCGAGATGCGGATCAAAAAGGTGAAAGTGGTGATCCGTTTGGGGATGATCAAGAAGCCGACGGCATTCCAGACCCAATGGATTTGGATCAGGCGGCCGATATGGCACGGAAAATTTCTGATGCCATCAAAAATAAAAAAAATGATGAATTTAAAGACGCGATGGGCGTAGATCAAGAAGACTTCGCTGCCTATCAACACGATTACAATCAGGTAAGCGAGGAAATTGGAAAGTTGTCAGCAACTTTTGACGAAGTGATACAACGACGTAAAATTTATCGTCGTGTTTTGCGTAAGCCAACCAAAGAAGGGCCAATAATGGACATGCATAAGGTAGCTATTGCTGTGCCGATGTTGGATTTAGGTCAGGAACCAATAGTGATGAAGGATTATGAGACACAGGAAATAATAAAAAATCGCCCGAGTGAATTAGAGTTTACATTGGTGTGTGATGGTTCTGGTAGCATGGTTGGTGGTGCAAAAGAGCGAATGCAGAAGAAGCTAGCTGTGTTAGTCGCTGAGGCTTTAGCTGATTTTAGAGAGAGAATTGCTGGGGCACGTCGTTCTGGTGATAATATTGATTTAAAGATTAGATCTGAAGTCAGGGTTTTTTCGGATAATGATGAAGTAATTAAGCCGTTATCTGAGTCGTTGACTCATATTGAGCGGGTAAAAATGCATAAAGGATTGAAGAAGCTTCCTGGCGGTGGGAATAATGAGCCTTCTAGTTTTATCGCTATCGGTCAGGAGCAATTTAATGATGAAAGAATCGCTAAGCTCGCTAGTGGAGATTTAAAAAAAGTTATTTTATTTCTCACGGATGGAGAAACGGATGTCGCCGCTATTCAGGCTGAAATTAAACGTTTGCAGGAGATGGCTGGGCCGGATGGAGCTAAGAATTTAGTGATTGCAGCGATTGGTTTTGATGGTGGCATTGCGGCTATAGATACCTACGCACCGAATGGTTATTACGCAAAATCTTTGCCAGAAGTAACGGAGATTTTTGAGACCTTCTTGAAGCATATTTTGGATGACCTATAAATATGTCCCTACCTTTTGGTTCCATTGAAAACCCTTTCGCCAAACCAGCTCAACGTTCCAAAAATACTGCCGAACTTATCGGTAAGATTTTGGGTCCGGCGCAGGAGATGGCGTTTCGTGAAGCGTTGGGGTCTACACCAGATGATCAAAATTTAGATATTACCCCAATTGTTGAAGCCGAACCAGAGCTAACAAACCGTGAGAGATTAGAACTCACCTACAACCTAACCGAGCAATATGAAAAAGAAACTCAAACCCTTCGTGACCGTGGATTGCTAGAAACCAATGCAGAAACCGGCGTTGAGTTCATTCGTGGAATAGATGGCTTAGAATATCCGTTGCCGTCACTCGAAACCATAGCTAACCGTCTAATTGAACAAAAAGAAACACTAGACATCAAAGCCGAACAAGGTTTCACCAAGTTAATTCTAGTTCCGTTTGCTGCTAGTTTAGATCGTCAGATTGAGAGTCTTCAACAGTTTTTAC
>CAYPRR010000150.1:0-2315 GCA_964413245.1 uncultured Gammaproteobacteria bacterium | reverse complement strand
AAATGAAAACCACCAACTGTCGCCACCGCAAACTCACCACCAACCGCCATCACGGCTGGATAATGCTTCGGTAAGACAAAAGGTGTTAATAACTTTCCAAGGCTAAGCCTTAGTAAGTTATCCCCAAGAAGTTTCCCTTGTCTCATCGCTACCCAAGCCGTACCTGGTGCTAATTTTTCAGTAATCTTATCAATAAAAGCAGCATTATCACCCAAAGCATAAACATTCTCTAAACCCGTCACCTTTAAATTCTCATCAACAACAATTCGACCGCGCGCATCTTTTGGTATTCCCCAAGTCGACAATATAGAATTTGGACGAACGCCGCCAGTCCAAATACAAAGATCAAATTGAATATTTTCATCTTTAGTGATTAGATGGTCAGATTCAACCTTAGTAATTACAGTATTTGTTCTAATCTTCACACCAAGTTCAGTCATTCGCCTAAAAGCCCATTTTTGCAAAGTGCTTGGAAAAGGTCCAAGTACACTTGAGCCAGCCTCCAACAACGTAACTTCAATTTTTCCTTGATACTGCTCCAACTTTTTACAATGGCAATTAATAGAATTAACTAATTCAGAGGCAATTTCCACTCCAGTAGCTCCGGCACCACCAATTACTATTCGTCCTAATTTATATTTCGAATTTTCTAACCTTTTAACTAGATCGTCAATTCGATCACGAACCATTAAAGCTTCGGCTACTGTCTTTAATATAAGCGCATTTTCGGCTAATCCTTCTATATTATAATATTCCGGCTCAGAGCCCAGGGCAATAACCAATTGATCATAACGCAAAGTATGACCATCCTTAAAGATAACGTATTGATCATGGATATTTAAATTATTAACTAGCCCCTGTCGGAAACGTAATTGACAATGCGGTTTTATAATTTCACGAATCGAAAATGATGCAGAATTTCGCATTATAATTCCAGCCAACTCTCCGCCATGAGAAATAAATCCTGTCGCCACTTCATACAGCCACGGCGAATATGTGTGATGATCACGAGCATCGACTAATACAATTTCACCACTAAAATTTTTCCGAGCCAAGGTTAGAGCCGTTAGCAATCCACCAAAACCAGCCCCTAAAATAACGACTCGTTTTTTCTCCATAAATTACTTATCCAAACAAAACGTTAACCCAACGACCAGCTTTGTGAAAATGTTCGCGGACAAAACCATCAAGACCAAAGATATGACTAACACCGCCTGAAACAAACAAACTAAAAATTAAAACCAGAATGATGTGCTCATCAATAAATCCGTGAGCGGTGTTACCGGTAAAATCAGCAAAATAATAGAGCGCCATCATAATTGCGCCAAAAAAAGCCGCTGGACGAACCATTAATCCGATAATCATCGACAAACCAATTAAAGTCAGGCCCCAAACATTCAAAAAATCAACCACTGGGTTGCCGGCCATCGACTGGAACCACCAGGCTAAAGGACCAGTTGCTCCTTCAAGATAACCAGCTGCTGACCAATCCCCCATCTTAGAAATTCCGGCCATCAAAAATTCTAAACCAACGGCGATTCGCAACGACGTTAGCATTACCGAAAACCAACGCTGACTGGTAGCCGCCGATAACCGCTCAAAAGAAGTTTGCGATCTCATAAATTAATTGTAAAAATTATTTATTTTTAGCCAAAGTGATGCAGAGTTCCGCTAAGCGCATCGAGTATCCCCACTCATTATCGTACCAAGCGACCACTTTTACCAAGTCGCCATCAACCACTCGAGTTAACGGCAGATCAAAAATCGCCGAAGATGGATCCTGAATAAAATCAGAGGAAACTAATTCTTCCTGAGTGTAAGAAGCGATATTTTTCCAACGTGGCGATTTACAAGCCTTGATGATCGCGGCGTTCACTTCTTCAACAGTCACGCGCTTTTTAAGCAAAGCCGTCACATCAGCAATCGAAACCGTTGAAACCGGAACACGCATCGCAAAACCATCAAACTTATTCTTCAGACTTGGAATCGTCTCGGCCACCGCACCAGCAGCACCACTAGAAGTTGGCACGATATTTTCTGCCGCCGCTCGAGCCCGGCGTAAATCAGAGTGCGGACCATCAGTCAGATTCTGATCAGCCGTGTAACCATGAACTGTACTCATCATCGCTTTCTTAATTCCAAAAGCCTCTTCCAAAATCGCCAACATTGGCGTCACGCAGTTAGTCGTACACGAGGCATTATTGAGCACCAAAGCTTTTTCTTTTTTCAAACCACCACCATTCACACCTAAAACATAAGTTGGCACATGACCACTCTTGGCTGGCGCTGAAATAACCACGCGCTTAGCACCAGCG
>CAYPRR010000149.1:0-2335 GCA_964413245.1 uncultured Gammaproteobacteria bacterium | reverse complement strand
GCGTTCCCATGTGATCGTGTAAAAGTAGTGTTGTCTTTGCATTTTTAAATATACGAACCGTTTGAGTATTATCTGGACGTAAAAAACTGGTTAAATCCCTAGTGATCCAAATTTTATATCCTAAGATTACAAATAAACTTATTATTAAACATCTAGCCAACAACCAAACAACCCGTCGATCGACTCGACGGGTTGGGATTGGTTGGAGCGGGATAAATAGTCTGTCGTGCTCCATACGATTTTTATGGTCTGCGTGGTCCTCGTGGTGGCATTGCTGGCGCTGTTCCGGCTTTAGCCTTCATTTCTTCAGTGTAATTGTTGCCGTCAGCTTGTTTCATGGAGAGGTTAACTCGGCCCTGATCATCGATTTCGATAACTTTGACATTAACTTTATCGCCTACATTAACGATGTCTTTGACCTGTCCAACACGCCATGGAGCCAGTTCGGAAACATGCACCATTCCGTCACGACCCGGCAAAATGTTCACAAAGGCTCCAAAGTCCATCAAACGAACGACTTCGGCGCCAGTAAAGGTTTCACCAGCTTTAACATCACGAGTCAGATTGTTGACCCAATCGTAGGCGGCTTGTCCGGCTGGTCCGTTAGCTGAAGTGATCATGACTAAACCGTTTTGCTCGATATCAATGGCTTGCACGCCAGTTTTGGCGATGATTTCGTTGATCATCTTACCGCCTGGACCGATAACTTCACGGATTTTCTCAGGATTGATCATCAAGGTGAGAATTCGTGGAGCATACTCGGACAATTCTGGACGAGGAGTAGCAATAATTTCGGCCATGCGATCCAAGATCATTTCACGGGCCGTTCGAGCTTGTTTCATGGTTTGAATGATGATGTCATGAGTCAAACCAGTTGTCTTGGTATCCATTTGAATGGCGGTAATTCCCTGTTTGGTGCCGGTAATTTTGAAGTCCATGCCACCTGCTCCGTCTTCTAGGTCTTGAAGATCGGTCAGCACCGTCCACTTGTCACCGTAACTAGCCAAACCCATCGCGATACCAGCAACTGGTGCGGTGATTGGTACACCGGCATCCATTAAAGCGAGTGTCGATCCACAAGTTGAAGCCATAGAGCTGGAACCGTTAGAGCCAAAGACTTCGGAGACCACACGAATGGCGTATGGGAAGATTTCTTTTGATGGCAAGACCGGCTCCAATGCTTTTTCAGCCAAAGCACCGTGTCCAATGTCGCGTCGGCTTGGTCCGCGCAATGGCTTAGCTTCACCAACTGAGTATGGAGGGAAGTTGTAGTGGTGCATGTAATTCTTGAGTCCCATTAGTTCCATGCCGTCGAGTGTCTGTACGTCTCCCGGAGCACCTAATGTACAAACAGAAAGTACTTGAGTTTCCCCGCGTGAGAATAATCCAGTGCCATGAACGCGTGGTAAGACACCAACACCGATTTCGAGCAGTCGAACTTCTTCAATACCACGACCATCAACACGTTTACCTTCTTGTACGATCATCCGTGACACTTCATTTTCCGTAAACTTGTAAATTGTGCCAGTACCAATTTTAACTTCATCATCAGTGCAGCCAGAAGTTTTTAGGAGTTCGCTCAAACGTTTTTTCATTTCGGTGCGAGCTTCAGCACGTTCATGCTTCGTAGCTTTTGGCGCACCGAAGAATAATTCTGCGACCATTGGTCGTAAGAAATCGTGTGAGATTTTTTTTACTTCCGCAGTTCTCTCTAACAGAATTTTAGCTTGTTCGTTTTTTGGTGTGAACATGTCGCGCTTAGCTTTTCCAGCTTCCGTGCGAACTTGTTCAATTAGTTTGATGACTGGTTCTAATTCTTTGCTACCCAAAACGAAACCATCGAGTACTAATTCTTCGGTGGCTTGATTAGAGCGCGCTTCGATCATGACGATTTTTTCGTGAGTGCCAGCTAAATCTAAATCAAGTGAAGTGGTCAGACGCTGGGTGACGGTTGGATTAACCACCCAGTCTTCGTCTAAACGGCCAACACGCACGGCGCCGATTGGGCCGTTCCATGGAATGTCGCTCAAGTGTAGAGCACAGGAGGCACCAATTAATCCGAGAATATCTGGATCATTTTCACCGTCATAAGCCAAGGCGGTGACGATTACTTGAACATCATTGGTGATGCGATCATCAAAAAGTGGACGAATAGCGCGATCGATAAAACGGGCAACCAACACAGCTTCATCCGTTGGTCGGCCTTCACGCTTAATGAAACGAGAACCTTTAATACGACCGGCGGCGTAAAGCTTCTCTTCGTAATCAACCATCAATGGGAAATAATCCAATCCTGGTCGAACATCGTCAGAAATTACTGCGGTGGCAAGAATGA
>CAYPRR010000148.1:0-2370 GCA_964413245.1 uncultured Gammaproteobacteria bacterium | reverse complement strand
TAGAATTTTGGCCATTATTCTTCTGGGATCTAAGCAACGCAACGCCGATGTGAACGAATTACTTTCCTATGCGCAAGCGCGCTTTGCATATTAAAACCCACTTCTAACTCGACCGTTATTCATCACTAATCTATGTGAGATGAATTTTAAATTTGCTATACTTATACAATATGGATTTTGATCCTGAAAAAATAACTTTTTTTGCCAAGACTGACGCCCGTGGTCAGGATGTCAAATTTGGCATTAAGGCCAAAGACAGACAGCGTCACATGTACGTTATCGGAAAGACTGGTATGGGTAAATCAACGTTGCTCGAAAACATGGCTGTGCAGGATATCCAAAATGGCGAAGGGATGGCCTTTATTGACCCACACGGCTCGGCGGCTGAAACACATCTCGATTATGTTCCCGAGCACCGCGGTAATGATGTCGTTTATTTTGCACCGTTTGATTTGGAAAATCCGATTTCTTTTAACGTGATGGAGGATGTTGGTCCCGACAAAAGACATCTAGTGGTGTCTGGTCTGATGTCTACCTTCAAGAAAATTTGGGTAGACGCGTGGAGTGCTCGAATGGAATACATCCTCACTAATGCACTCTTGGTATTGATAGAGTATCCAGACACCACTCTACTTTCAGTCAACAGACTTTTTAGTGACAAAGCATATCGAAAGCAGGTAGTTGAATATTGTACCGACCCAGCAGTAAAATCTTTTTGGGTGGATGAGTTTGCTAATTACACTGAGCGCTTTGCGGCTGAGGCACTGCCAGCTATTCAAAATAAAGTTGGTCAGTTCACGGGTAATCCACTTATTCGCAACATCATTGGACAACCTCATTCTAGTTTCGATTTTCGTAAATGCATGGATGAGAAGAAGATTGTAATCATGAACCTATCAAAGGGATTGATAGGGGAGACCAACGCTAATTTACTTGGCTCAATGCTTACTACCCGCATCTACCTAGCTGCTATGAGCCGAGCAGATTTATCGGTAGCTGAAATGAAAAAGAAACCGAACTTTTATTTTTATGTAGATGAATTTCAGTCTTTTGCCAACGCTACTTTTGCCAACATCCTTTCTGAAGCGCGTAAGTATCACCTAAATCTCATCATTGCTCACCAATACATTGAGCAGATGGAAGAGGAGGTGCGTGATGCGGTTTTTGGTAACGTCGGTACGACAATCACTTTTAGAGTCGGTCCGTTTGATGCTGAGGTACTGGAAACAGTTTTCACGCCACGCTTTTTAGCGCCGGACTTGGTCAACCTTGGTTTTGCTCAAATCTATCTGACCTTGATGATTGACGGTATTGGTTCGCAACCATTTTCAGCTGTGACCTTGCCACCGATTGAGCCACCACGAATTTCTTGCAAAAATATGGTAATTGCCGCCAGTCGTCGTAACTACACCAAACCACGGGGTGTCGTGGAAAAGGTAGTTACTGCTCTCCACGCCACGGCTGTCCCGGAACAAAAGACGAGCCGAACTAATGGTAATAACGGCACTAACGGTAACAACGGTGCGAATTCAACCAATCATAACAATGGTTCACAAAATAAAAACGGTAGGCATGACCACAAAGAACACCTCCCCGCACCAAAACCAACTGTTTCCCAAACATCAGTGGTTGCACCAGTTGATACTGTCACAAACCCTGTCGCGGTGACAGACGATACTGTAGCTAAAGTTGTAGAAGACATCAGTAGAACTATCAAATCATCCCCTGATAATACCAGTAGAGAAAATAGAGCTTCCCACCATTCGGACAAAGAATCAGTCACCCAAACTACTTCATTTTCATCTCGATCACCTCGACCGGTTGAAAAGAGTAGTGAAGATCTACGTAGTATTTTGACAAAAATTGCGAGCCAAAATAAACCGGTTTCGGATGACAAACCTGCAACTGGTAAGTCCGGTGTCACTGCCAACCCAACCGCACTTCGTTCAGCGTTAGCAGCAGCTTTGGAGACTGTTCCAACCCCTACCGAGGTAAAAACATCGGACGGGCATCTAAATATCACTAACCTTAAAACATCTGTCGATATTTCAGCCACACAAACGCCAGAGACAAATATCAAAAAAAGTCATCGTGATGAGATAGAACAACTGGCCGCCGAAACAGAAGTCACTTTTGCTCAGCTAGAATCAACCGCAACCGAAGGGCCTAAAGCAGATGCGCCAGACCTAAAGCAGATAACTAAAATCTTAAAGGACACCGGACACGCGCGGTCGCCCTTCAAATAAATAGTTATGCGTTTGGCTCTACTGTGTTCACTTTCAATATTTGCATTTTTGCCGGCGACCGCACTCGCTGCCATCGAAATTTCTGAAATTGCTTGGATGGGAACTACTGTTTCAACTGATGATG
>CAYPRR010000147.1:0-2379 GCA_964413245.1 uncultured Gammaproteobacteria bacterium | reverse complement strand
AGGCCGCACTCTGGCAACAGCAAGTGAATATCCTCAAGCAACAAGCGCAAATGGCTGAGAAGCGCGTCAGGGCAGGCGATGCGCCCAGGCTGGAATTGAACCAGGCACAGGCTGCCGCCGCACAAGCCAGCGTGTCATGGCATCAAGCCCAATTGCGCGCGCAACTTGCCGGCAATGACCTGACGCGTCAGTTCCCCGCCATCCAGTTGCCGGAAAAATTGCCACCCGCCACCCCGCAAGCCGTCGAGCATGATTTCTCATTCTGGAAATCGCGCGTGCTCGAACACAACCACGAGCTTGGCATGGTGCAAGAGCAAAGCCGCGTGCAACAACTGCTGGCACAGCGCAGCCGTGCCGACCAATTGCCCGACCCCACCGTCGGGGTGGGTTATGCGAATGAACAAGGCGGCAACGAAAAAGTGACCGGCGTATATCTCAGTGTGCCGCTCTCCTTCGGGCAACGCAGCGCGACGGCGGAAGGAGCCGTACAGCAAGCCGCCATCGCCGCCGATCAGGAAGCCTTTGTCAAACGCCGTCTGGAAGGCGACATCTACGCTACGCATACCCAGGCAGTAAGTAGCTACAACACCTGGCAACAAGCGCATGAAGCCGCCCAGGCCATGCGCAGCAATGCCGAACTGGTTGGCAAAGCTTACAGCCTGGGCGAAAGCAGCCTGTTGGATAGTCTCTCCGCACGCCGCTTTGCTTTGGAATCCTCAATGTCGGAAAACATAGCGCAACTCGATGCCAACGAAGCGCGCTACCGTTTGCTGCTGGATGCGCATCAACTGTGGCCGTTAGGTAATGAAGACGAACATCATGCTAACCATTATTAAAACGCATGATCTATTCAAGCTTTTAGCTTTGTGGAAATGAGTGCGCGTTGTTTCTTCAATCGCACCCAACATGGTTGTCGTGCCTTCCCTTTACTTACGGTTCGGCGCTATCCGGCGCGCGCTCGATACCGTTCAAACCTTGCGTCGCCGTACTGCAAATTTTGAACAATGAAAGGAAATGCGATGAAAACATTTTACTTGGGCATACTGGCAATTTTGTGGCTAACCGGCTGCGCCAGCCATGCTCATCAATTGGTCATGGAAGACGGAGTGCCATTCACCGTTGGGGAGTTGGTTCATGATCGTGGAGAGGGCAATCGTCTTGTGCTGGAGGCTCAGAACCGCCGTTATGAGGCTCGTGGATTTGCCGTTGAGCGACAGACTAATTTGGCTGCTCTGCGCAAACGCTATTACGGCGTCAATCCGAAGCACTGGGATCAGATTTTTTCCGGCCTCGACACCGATCATGTGGATCACTCCATCGAGACGATTGCAAAATCCACAGAAGGGCACGAAGTATCGTGCCGTTTGATGTGGAAATCTGCTGCGAAGCCAGCGGGCGTTTGCACAGATCAGGCCGGGGCAACATTCCCGGTGCGTTTCGAGTAACCTCTAAAAATAAACGATGGCAAGTTGAGCAACAATTGCAGCAAGAATAATGGAGGTATCAACAACATACAACTGCCCTGTCTGTACGCAAAACCGTGCAGGTAAGTGATTTCAAACGGTGGACTGTCCGCTTCGGAGAAGTTCGACATTCTGCAAAGGGTCGGTAGTGATGGTTGACCACCGGCAGCTTCAAGACGGAGCAAATCTCTTCATCCCAGCATCAGCTTTGCGGCAAGCAGTTTAAGGCGCTGACGGATCACTTCGTGCCATTTGGAGACGTTCGAGGTCTCCCCCTCCATAGCTGACGTTTATTCAACAAGCTATCACGTTCTAGCCTGCAATCAGGCTTCCCCTTTCGTGTTAGCATCGCAAGGAACAAAAAACTGGTGCAGGTATGAATAGCTTGTTGCGATCATTCACTGATGAACTTAGATGTTTGCTGAAAGAATGGCTGCCTCAATTATCCACAGATTGGTGGGATCGCTATGTGCTCACAGCGTTAACATTTCAACAACAAGAGCGAGTCAAACAATCGCACATTGATAATTTGTCCGGGCTTGATTTGGCTGCATTGTTGCGTGTGCTCGATCAAAACTGGTTCGAACTCTCTTCCCGCTTCAATTGGGTAAAAGAAGGTCGCAACTGGTTGAAAGAGGCGCAGACTATCCGCAACCGATGGGCGCACACCACTGCTGCCGAAACCGAACCGCGTGATGCCTATCGTGATGCTGATACTCTGGAGCGCTTGGCAAGAATGCTTGGGGTCGGTGATGCCGTACAAGTTCAACTTGCGGACTACAAACAGCAGCAATTGACCCTGCTTTCGCCCTCGGTTGTTCTTGCGCCATCTCTGCCGCCTGTTGTCGCGTTACCTGTTCATGCTGCGCCTGCCGTTGCAGCAGTGCCGCAAGCAATGGCTATCCAGGATGGCTTT
>CAYPRR010000146.1:0-2391 GCA_964413245.1 uncultured Gammaproteobacteria bacterium | reverse complement strand
GCTGGCGGTTGATAAAAACCTGGTTCACCAAACATTGCGATCCGGCGCTACGTCCAGTACCGAGCGGCGTTCAAATGAGGAGGCGGTCTGCGTAGGGCGCAATCATTATTGCGCCGAATGAAACATCCGGTGCAATGCGCTTCGCTTATTGACACCCTACATTACGCCTTACGCGAGTTGAAGAATGGGAAGCCGCTGCGGAATTGAATTTGTTGTAGGAATGCAGCGAATTTGAGATTTTTTTCCAGAGAGACATAGGGAGTTTTGCAATGAAAATATCAACCATCCTCGATCACATCGACAGTCGTCACATGGCGCTGCCAGAATTTCAGCGAGGTTACGTCTGGAATGGCGAGCAAGTTCGCGGATTGTTTGATTCACTATACAAGCGTCATCCGGTAGGCGGATTGCTGGTGTGGGCTACCGATGCCAAAACAGCAACGCATCGCGGCGATGGCTCTCTTGGTGCAGGTGTAGTGAAACTATTGCTGGATGGGCAACAGCGCATGACTTCCTTGTATGGGGTCGTGCGCGGTAAGCCGCCTGAATTTTTTGATGGGAATGCGAAAGCATTCACCGGATTACGTTTTCATCTTGAGAGTATGGCGTTTGAGTTCTACCAGCCGATCAAGATGAAAGATGACCCCCTGTGGGTTGATGTCACAAAATTGATGCAGTTAGGGCTAGAAGATTTTATTACTGAGTTGTCTTCTCATCCAGATCATAAAGCGAAGCTAGCACAATACATGGCGCGATTAAGCCGCTTACTTAGCATTACAGACATCGAGCTTCACATAGAAGAAATTACAGGGGAAGACAAAAAGTTGGATGTAGTAGTAGATATATTCAACAAGGTCAACAGCGGCGGAACGAAACTCTCAAAAGGTGATTTGGCATTAGCCAAGATTTGCGCAGAATGGCCGGAAGGCCGCGAAGTCATGAAGGCCAAGCTCAAGGAGTGGGCAACACACGGCTATCACTTCAATCTGGATTGGTTGCTGCGTTCGGTGAACACGGTGCTCACTGGCGAAGCCAAATTCAGCCACTTGTATGACCGCAGTGCCGACGAGATTCAAGAAAGTTTGAAGCGCGCAAACAAGCATCTGGATACCTGCCTCAATTTGATTGGTGGCCGTCTTGGGCTGGATCACGATCAGGTGTTGTTTGGCCGTTTTTCGCTTCCGGTGATGGTGAGGTATTTCGACCAAAAGAAAGCACAGCTAGGCGAAGTCGAACGAGACAAACTGCTGTTCTGGTATGTGCAGGCGGGGATGTGGGGGCGCTACTCCAGTTCAACCGAATCAAAGATAGATGCCGATCTAGCCGCTATTGAAGGGGCGGATGGCAGCATAGATAAGTTGTTGGAGCTTCTCCGTCTGGCGCATGGTGGACTTCGTGTTGACCCCGGCCACTTTACCGGCTGGAGTCTTGGTGCACGTTTCTACCCAGTGTTGTACTGGCTTACCCGCATGGGAGGTGCGAAAGACTGGGGGAGTGGTTTGCCTCTCAAGGCAGGCTTGTTGGGCAAGATGAACAAGCTGGAGGTTCATCATATCTACCCTAAAGCCCAGCTATACAAACGCAAATTCAAACGCCCGGAAGTCAATGCGCTGGCAAACTTCTGCTTCCTTACCAAGGATACCAACCTCAACATTCTCGATGCACTACCGGAAATCTATTTCCCGAGAATCGAAGAAAAACATCCCGGTGCGCTGGCCACACAGTGGATTCCGACTGACCCCAAGTTGTGGAAGATTGAGAATTATCGCGATTTTCTCGAAGCCCGCAAGAACTTGCTGGCGGCTGAAGCCAATCGCCAGCTAGGTGAATTGCTACACGGGGATATTCGATGGATGAGCAAGTCGGCAACTGTTGTGCCGGAGCCTCTCACTGTTGTGGGTGGCATCACGAGCGAGGCTGAAGAAGAAGCGCTGGAGGCACTGAATAACTGGGTGGTAGCTCAAGGCTTGCCCGCCGGACAAGTGGCTTACGACTACGCTGATCCACAGACTGGTGAGCAAGTGGCCGTATTCGACTTGGCATGGCCAAATGGCATTCAAGAGGAATTGAGTGTTCCAGTAGCTGTATTGCTCAACGAGAGTTTGGAGGCGGTTGCGCTTGCTAGTGCTGCCGGATACCGTTGTTTTACGTCAGCTGACATATTCAAGAGCTACATTCAGAAAGAAATTCTCGGTTCAATTTCAATAGGATAATAAAAAACACATCACGATATTTTCGAGTGAGCATGAACACTGAGAAACCGGATGAGGGAAGGCTGTCTGCCCAAGACAAAGGGCTTGCTGTGCCTGCGAAGTCGGGCGAGAATGCAGCCATTCAGGAGAATCACCATGACGTCCAGACAACTGCAACAAATCGATCAGCGCTTGAACC
>CAYPRR010000145.1:0-2403 GCA_964413245.1 uncultured Gammaproteobacteria bacterium | reverse complement strand
TTTAAAATATTTCTGCGCCAGTTCTGGCGATTCGGCTTCAAATGTATAAACGGGGTCAGATGATTCCGGAACGTACACGCGATAAGTCGTGCCGTCGGATTCCAAACGAACATCTTGACGATCGCCAGCTAAAGTTTCCGCATAAACTCGATCACGGCTAAATCGCTCATGAGCATCGTCGGTCACATACAAATTACGAATACCAGCGGCGATTAAAGCATTCCAACACGGTTCGCAAGCCCACCAATGGCCATACATGTAGGCATCGGCGCCGTTAGTATCAATTCCAAGTCGTGTAGCTTCCGCTACAACCATCGGTTCGGCGTGACCTTCGGGATCGTGCAAGTGACACAACTCATAGCCCACACCACTTGGACAACCCAAAACGTAACGCGGACAAATATGAGGCGTGCCGGAGCCCTGATTGAAACCATTACCTGCTACTGCAACCAACTGACCATCTTTAACAAGTGCGATACCGACAGGAAATAATGGATCGCTCGATCGTTCTTCGCGCGCTTTTTTCGCGGCAAGCATGAACTCGTGATCAGCTGGCACGTACTTCAAATGCCGATCGGCTGGCATGTACGGATATTTTATATCGTCAGGCATAATCGATGTCCTTTAAGCACATCCGATGTCCTTAAAGGACATCGACAGTTTGATAATGAAGTAAAATCGCCTTCTCCCCCAACTTCTCCGAACTCACTAAATTCAATTTTTGAAACACACCGCCGGAGACCAATGGCACACCATCACCAAAAATAACTGGCTCAACCGTGAGATACAAATCGGTTACCAACTTCTCACGCAAAAATATTGAGTAAATTTCTGCACCGCCGGCGATAACAACTTCAACAAATCCACGTTGCTCCAAATCAGCAAGAATTTCTTGCGGTTTTGACGAAGTATATTCGAGTGAATCGGCAATATTTTCATGGCCAGAAACATCGCGGGTCATAATCACGTTAAGCCGACCTGGTAATGGTCGACCGATGGTCTCGTAAGTTTTTCTCCCCATCACGATCACGCCCGCTTCCTTCGTCTTTGTAACGAAAAATTTCTTGTCTTCATGACTAGTCCAATCAGCCAGTTGATCTGAATTTTCAGCGATTCGACCATCAACTGATATCGCCGCCAATAAACTAACTTTCATAATGTATTTTTTCGAGAACTACTTACGCGTCACCATCCCGAGGAACGAAGTGACGAAGGATCTTTAAGATTTGTAGGTCCTTCACTTCGTTCAGGATGGGAAAATATCCATAATAGAGAAGTACAAAGTTCTAACTACAAAGCGATCTTCATCTTTTGTAACGCCGGCATCGGTTGATACTGAGCCTGCAGCATTTCTACCAATTCATGCACCAGTGTAACATCAGCTGCCAAGGCGCGCTTAAAACTGTTCGGCGGAAGTTTTACCGTCACCTCTTGATGCAAGTGTGGCATGCGATTCAAAATTGCCATTGCCTGATCATAATGCGAGCTGTAAACGTGAGCATGAGAAATTGAAACGGTCATTTTGCCGAGGCCGACTTCGAGCTCCTGCGCCAGCATGGATTGCAGGAGCGCGAAGCCAGCCACGTCATGCGGATTGCCTAACATCATATCATTCGATCGCACGATCAAATGCATATTCAGTTTATTTCCAATAATGTTCGCCGTGTAGGTAAACGGACACGGAACATTTTTCTTTTTCGGTGCCATCAAACCGTCTGTTGCTGGATCCCACATCATCACTACACCTTGGCGAGACGATGGTTCGATTCGCAAATGCTCAACCAAATCCAACAATTGATCGCGACCAAAATGATGACGCCAACGGTAACCGTAAGCCGTTTCCATCGAATTGTCCGCCTCTGCAAAATCATCCCAAATTTTGGTAAACTGCTGGATGAAACTTAAATCCTTTTGACCAGTCACCATCCAAACGACTTCAGAACAAAAAAGTTTGATCGGAATCTTACGCAAAGTTAAAAGTGGAAAACCCGTTCCCGGATAAAGCTCAAAAGTCAGACCTGGGACAGCGCGAGTTGCGAGTCCGGTGCGTTCGTTAAACGACTCATCGCCGTGGAACATGATGTTGGCGATGGCGTCTCGATACAATGAATCGTAACGAGTCATACATCTACACTAACACGCGCCACAGAGTAAGCAATGACTCGATTGTGGATAAAAATTAAACTCGTGTAAACTAAGCGAAGTATGCAAACTATCAACATCAAAAAACTTGATCCACGAGCAACTTTGCCGGCCTATCAAACTGCTGGTGCTGCAGCTTTCGATTTCTCGCTAATCGAAGATGTCGCGGTCGCACCACGCAGCGTCGCTAAAATTCGAACCGGACTAGTTATCCAAGTTCCAACTGGTTATTTTCTGCAAATCGTTGCCCGATCATCGAGT
>CAYPRR010000144.1:0-2408 GCA_964413245.1 uncultured Gammaproteobacteria bacterium | reverse complement strand
ATGAGCCTATAAGAAGCATTAGTATTAATATATAGGCTGAGCCAATAGTTAGATTTCCACCGAAAAGTCGCCAGAGGATTGTGCCGAATCGTCCTTTTACTAATGATTTACTTTTGTGAAACGCATCAATAAATCCTCCGCCTTCAATTAGCACTATAATTGGTGCAAAAGCGTACCAAACATAGAATAAGATTCCGGGGATTATTAATAGACTGAATCCTACCAGATTAAGAAAACTGGTCAAAATAGTGGCGAGTAAATATGGAATCAATAATTGCCATGATAATTTACTTATCAAGATGCTGTCGTTTTGTTTGTTGGTTATGATTTGACGAGTGGAAATAGTGATGGCTACGGCTATCCAAATAGAGAGTATGCCGTAAGCTATTATTGAAAAGATTGTATCAGTGAGTGCGTCAAATTGGGCCGGTAAAATTAAACCAATTAATAGATTTAAAATTATAGGTACAAATAACCAGGCAGAAAAACCTAAAAAAAGGTAAGGTTCTTTTTTATAGATTTGCCAGCTTTGAGCTAATAGCGAACTAACGCCTGGTAATTTAGGGAATTCATTTATTTTTTCTGAGGCTCTCATAAACTAAATAGTCAGAGATCAAAATAATCGGAACGGCCAACGCGGTGATGATCATAGTAATCAGACTACCAGAGATATTGGCAATTTTAAAGATAACTTCATTATTAACTGTAGAAAATGATGCCAAGCCTACATTTAGTACTGCTATAGATCCAAGATGTAGAATAATTATTGGAATCGAATAAACCAATTTTGGTAAAACTAATCTGAGGGCGGTTGGCCAAAAACGGCCCTTCACCAAGTTCATCGAAGACTTAATGGATTCAATGGAGCTTTTGCCGTTTAACACTAGTTCAAATCCAGAAAAAGAGAGCTTCATTACAACGAAGAAGCAACCAGCTATAGCGGTCAGTGTTCCAAGAAACGTTAAGATTAAACCAAAGCTGCCAAGAACTGCTCCACCGTCTGTAAAGATGTTGATTAATAGCAACGCTAAGCCTGGCAATATTATTAGTACAGGTGCAAAGACGGCTAGTCCGCGCAACAAACCCATCACGATGTAAGAAATCATCTTTGACCACGTATTCTTGTTTATTTCTTTTTGATCAAATGGTTTGTTGTTTTCTTGTGCATCGACGATTTTTGCAAGGGTCATGAAGATCCAGATCCCGACTAACGGCGTAACAATCAGAGATGTTAGAACTGTGATTGAAAGTCCCAAGGCTTCAAGAACCGTGAAGGATCCTCCCTGTACTAGTAAACCGTTATTTGTTGGTGATAAAATTGCACCGATCATTAAAAGAAAGGCCACTAAAAAATACCATAAAGCGACGGACATAATCGCCTTAAAATGTTTGGTGTAATGTTCCCAGCTTCGATCGATGATTTGGCCGACACTGATTAAGTTGTGTGTGTTCATAATTAACAGATGGTAAGAATTTGTTCAATAAGTTTTTTTGCGTCGTTTTCCATTTGCTCTTTGGAGACATCGGCATTGAAGTGGTGAACTGATGTGCCGTGATCATGGAAAAGTCGCGAGAACCAATCCGAGGCAAAGCGTTCAGCAATCTTTCGTAGTAACTCTACATCCTCGAACACGCCCTTTGATTCATCGGCTCTAGCTTGTAATCTCGCTTGGGCTGTTTCCGGTTTGACGTGCGTTAGAACGAGAATATCTGGTGCATGTTGCATGGCGAGATCATTACCGGGCAAGGCAAGCAGTTCTTCCAGATTTGGTCCGCCAGGCATCGCTGGTTGGTAAATGATTGAAGTGGAAACTGATCGATCCTGAATCACTGTTTTACCTGCCAGAAGCGCTGGGAGGATTAATCTTCGATATTGGACTAAGCGATCGAGTGAGAAGGCGTGAGCCAATTCTAGGCCACTGTACGGCTGATCTGTGCGCGATAGTTCGTAGCGGATGGCGCTACCGATCCAGGTTTTAGTTGGCTCAAAGGTGAAGTACACATCGAAGTCGCTAACCTCAGCGAAACTTGGTGGTTCTGCGTGCGTTTTGGACCATTCTTCAAGATCGAATATTTTGTGACCGCACAAAGATGACCATTGCTTGATGGCGCGTAAAATCGTGGATTTTCCAGAGCCTGTTAAGCCGTCGACGACCACGAATTTAGGTTGCTTCATAGCTGGTCAGATTATATCAATAATCTAGACACCAGTCGAACCATGTCCACCACGATCAATTGCTGTCATTTCTGCAACTTCTTGAATCGTTGCTTGTAGAACTGGGAGGATTAATCCTTGGGCAACTCGGTCGCCAGCGGTCAGGTTTATTGTTTGATCAGTGAGGTTGAGTAGAAGTAAAAATATTTCATCATTTGGACCACAATAATCAGAATCAATGACGGCCGCGCCA
>CAYPRR010000143.1:0-2425 GCA_964413245.1 uncultured Gammaproteobacteria bacterium | reverse complement strand
CCAAAATCCTTCTCTCTGTAAAACCGGATCAGATCTTCAACGGCTGGCAAAATGCCTGGATTGCCAACGCCAACTTTAGTCTTGGCTTGCACGGCTTCGATGGTTAAAGCCCCTTCGAGCACCGCCTCTTCAATATCACGATCTGTGACCTTAGCGATGGGATCGATTACTCGCGCCGCCTCCACCTGAATTTGATCAAATTGATCGGTTCGTCGGTAATAATCATTAATAGCATCGCGCAAAGCTTTATCGCACAAGACTGAACAATGGAACTTGCGTTGAGGTAAACCACCAAGCCGTTCCATAATATCCTGTGGCTTCACGGCTCGAGCTTGCCCAAGTGTTAATCCCCCATTTTCCGTAACCATCACCGAGGCCATCGAAGTCGATGCGATTGCCGAACCACAACCGAAAGTTTTCCACTTAAAATCAATAATCCGATCCGTGTCTGGATCAACTTTTAACCAAACACGTAGCTCATCACCACAAGCTGGTGAACCAACTTTACCCATGGCGTTAAATTCACCATCAACTGGCTCTCGATCTAAAAAGTTTTGCGGATTAAAAAAATGGTCTTTAACAGTTTCCGTATAAAACCAAGATTGCTTTTTATCCTGGCTGGTCACGTCACCCTTCACACCTTTAACGGGTTCACTTTGATAGCTCATAGGAAATATTTTTCATCAACGTGAACTGGACTAATGGCGCGGAGTTTAGCAACTAAGGCTGGTAACACTTCGAGTACGTAATCAAGATCTTCTTTGGTGGTCGATCGTCCCAGAGTAAACCGGAGACTGCCGTGCGCTACTTCATACGGCATTCCGAGCGCTAGAATAACATGACTTGGATCGAGTGTAGCGCTAGTACAAGCCGAACCGGTGGCGGCGTAAATTCCTTTAGCGTCGAGATAAAGAAGTAACGCTTCGCCTTCAATATCCATGACCGAAATGTTGACGTTGTTTGGCAAGCGATTCGTCTTGTGACCATTAAGTCTGGTTCTTGGGACCGCTTTCAAAATGCCGGCGATCAAATAATCACGCAATGGAATCAACTGAGCCACCGACTCTTCACGTTCAGCTTCGGCAATCGTAATCGCCTCACCAAAACCGATAATTCCAGCTACGTTCTCCGTTCCCGGTCGGATACCACGTTCTTGTGCGCCACCGAAGATGAGCGGGGCGATCTTAATTCCTCGGTGAGCATACAAGGCGCCAACGCCCTTTGGCCCGTAAATTTTTGATGAGTTGATGGTCATCAAATCAACGTTCAATTTTTGAATATCGACTTCCAGTGCACCGACCGCTTGGCAGGCATCGGTGTGAAAATATGGATAAACCGATTTTCGAGCTTCTCGATTTTTACGAATCAATGAACCGATCTCACGAATTGGAGCAATAGTACCAATTTCATTATTAGCCAACATGATGGTCACGAGTGTAGTATCAGGTCGCACGGCAACGATCACTTCAGCTGGATCAACTAATCCCTGACCGTCAACGGCTACAAAAGTTACTTCAAAACCTTCCTTGCGAACCAGGTGATCTAAAGCCTCGAGAACTGATGGGTGCTCCGTGCGTGCAGAAATCAAATGTTTTCCAAAGGTTGCATGAGCTCGAGCCAAACCTAAAACTGCTAAATTATTAGCCTCAGAACCACCGGAGGTAAAAATTACTTCATCAGCGCGAGCTCCGATTATTTTGGCATCCTTGTAACGTGTCTCTTCCATGGTATCTTTAGCAGTTTTTCCTTAGGGATGAAAAGATGACGGATTACCGTATTCTTCCGTGAAATATGGTTTCATCAGCTCAAAAACCCGTGGATCAACGGGTGTAGTAGCGGCATTGTCCAAATAAATTGAAGGCATATCTTGATAGTCCAAAATAGCGCCTTTTGCGCTATTTGGCAACCCTGAAATGATACCCAACCTTATTAATCAATCATTATCCAATTTAATTTTTCTAAAAAAATATCTTTCTCATGTATTTTTAACAAACTGGTATAACTCGCTATATTTGAACGTTTCAATTTCAGAAAAATTCTTGCCCGATTTCTTTTGTTCAGCCTGTGGCCAATTGGGAATATATATAATCAGTTACAATTCTCAAATCCTCACCGCGGACCGAGAACCAAAATCCGAAGCCGAATAGACAGGCTCGTACCTGCTCAAGTTGATCCATCGGAAGCCGACGTTCCAGCAGGCATACGGGACAAAACCAGATTTCTTAAACCAAGCGCCAGTGAGAAAGGCGACGCTATCTTCACTGGATTGATAATTATCTAACGGTTCTCCAGTTTCTTGTAAATGGTAAATAAATGCACACATCCAGTCCTCCGGTGTTTGACCGACCTCGCCTGAGAGTTGTTGGGCTAAATATTCATTAGAGCTCTTGCCAGCTTCGATTTCTTTACGCGGATGAGTTTTGCC
>CAYPRR010000142.1:0-2454 GCA_964413245.1 uncultured Gammaproteobacteria bacterium | reverse complement strand
TCGCCAGAAATCGCTCCTTGCACTGCGCCGAACAAAATGAATAATGAATGCCCGCATATTCTGTGGCAAATGATGTTGCAGGGACTTCCATGTGACAGACTGGGTCTTTGACTATTTCGTTCATAATGACTTTCCTTTAATGTAATTCAACACACCGTAGATTCCAGTTCGCCAATCAAGAACTGCGACGCCAGGCGAGATGCTCGTATACCCCGCTCCAATACGCCCCGATACCAAAGCCGAACAATAGCTCTTCAATTGGGAAAGCTCCGACCATCACACCGCTGAGCGCCGGAAGATTCCACACCCGCGCGATATAGCCGGGAGCCATTATTTCCAGCGCGATTAGAAAGAACAGGTAAAAAGCGGCGAACAACGTACCGCCGATTAAAGTTTTCCTGGCCAGATCAGGGCGGCACAGGACACATGATACCCCGCCGGCGAGCAGTGCAGCTATCCCAGGATAAATTGGATTCCAAGGCAGAAAATACAACGCAACGAACACCACCAATGGCGTACTTAATGCCACACGGTGGAAGCGGTGACGCGGGCTGTTGCGCTCGGGATTGCTCATCGGCACCAGGCGTTTCCCGGTCAATGCGTTATATAGCACCGCCCCCACACCGCCGATGCCAAAACAAAAAATCAGGCTTTCAATATCGAAACCTGTGCGCTGTGCCAGATCGAACAGACTGGGCGGGTTCCATTACTCTGGAACAAAGATCGGCTCGGTCAAACCGAACAGCGCGGTCAGCGAACTGCTCCACAACATCACGCGGCGCTGCACAGGAAAGGCCGCATACAACACCGCCCAAGGAACGAGAAAGGCAAGTGCCCAAACCAGCCAGACGTATTTGTCACCGCCCGTAATCATTCCACATCCCCTCTCTGCAAACCGGAACAGGGGCGCTTAAGAAATAATTCCGTGGTGGCTATAACGAACAACATGAACCTCCTCCTTGCTGAATGGGTGGGCAAGGGGTTGAGCCATAAGAGCAGAAAACGCAACAATCCCCTCTCTTTGGTTTGAGCAAAACACCACATGCTTTGCGTTCATAGAACCACTGGCACGTGTCTGCCGGCATTGTTTCCATTTGTTTATACCCACACTCCGGACACGTGATGGTTGATTCGAGAATAATTTTCTTACTCATGAAACACCTTGGGTGCGCTGCGGGATAAATCTTGGGGTACGGGCAGCATACTCACGCCACTGCTCACCAAAGCGGGTTTCGGAATCTCGCTCCTCGGCATAGGCCAGACGCACATAAACCCAAACCAGAATCGGGAACATCAGCAAGGTGATTATGGTCGCCCATTGCAGCAAGAAGCCGAACATCACCAGCACAAAGGCAACGTATTGGGGGTGGCGGATGCGCGTATAAGGCCCGGTGGTCGCCAATGTTTTTTGCTGCACCGCGTGGTAGAGCACTGGCCATGCACTGGACAGCAGCCAGAAGCCGCCCACGATGAAGATCATGCTGAGAATATGGAACGGGCCAAAGTGCGGGTAGGCGCGCCAGCCGAACATCATTTCCAGCAAATGCCCCGCATCGTGCGACAACCAGTTGACCTCGGGATAATGGCTCTGCAACCAGCCGGACAGGAAGTAGATCGTCAGCGGAAAACCATACATCTCGGTAAATAACGCCACGATGAATGCCGAGTAAAGGCCGAGTGTGCGCCAGTCGCGTCGCGAGCGCGGCTTGAAAAAACTGAAGGCAATCATGATAAAAAATAACGAGTTGATAATCACCAGCGACCACAAGCCATAAGCATTTTCCGCGGAGTTCATTTTTCGTTCCTCTCGGTATTTTCGCCATGTCCACCGTGCGCTCCATGCCCGTGATGCATAAATAGATGCATCAGCAGGCAAGCAAGCAGCAACAGGAACGGCAACGCGCCCAGCAGGTGGGCGAGGTGTTCACTCAGCAAAAAGAAAGCGGCAACTGCCAGAAATGCAATGGAAATCCAGTTGTATCCCCGTGGAGCACGATGTTCACCATGCCCGGTATGGCCGTCATGCTCCATCATGTTCCCCTTTCAAAACAGTTCACCTCATCAAAAACACTATTCACATCTTCACCCGATTCAGCCTGAGCGCGTTCAGGATCACCGACACCGAGCTGAAACTCATCGCCGCGGCGGCGATGATCGGCGAGAGCAACAGCCCGAAAAACGGGTACAGCACACCCGCCGCAATGGGAATGCCGAGCACGTTGTAGATGAAGGCGAAGAACAGGTTCTGGCGGATGTTGCGCATCGTGGCGCGGCTAAGGCGCAATGCGCGCACGATGCCGTTCAGGTCGCCTTTGATCAGCGTGATGCCTGCGCTTTCCATCGCCACATCGGTGCCGGTGCCCATGGCGATGCCCACTTGCGCCTGCGCCAATGCCGGTGCGTCGTTGATGCCGTCGCCTGCCATCGCCACGATGCGCCCCTGCGCTTGCAGTT
>CAYPRR010000141.1:0-2481 GCA_964413245.1 uncultured Gammaproteobacteria bacterium | reverse complement strand
CCTGGCTTCGTGCGAATGTCGATGCCCCATCGCTTTCCATCTCCCAGAAAATTCGAGAAGAAGTAGCGCCAACTCAAGCGCGTATTTTTGAGGCGTTCGGCGAAGATATTGAACCAGCTCTAATCGACAGTCTTTCTGACTCGTTTTATTTTGTAAGACAGATTGCAACAACGCGAAGGGATGTTAACGCAAGCCGATTTTTATTTGGCACACAACCATCTTGGGACGATATTCAATCATCAATTCCCATCAAGAGGGACTTGGAAGGCCCGATTGCCGATGACATTCAACAGTGGCTACAAAAACCAACATCCAAAATTGCACTTTTGAAGGGTGCAGCCGGTTATGGGAAATCGACGCTGTTAATGCAACTAGCTTGGCGCGCCAAGTCCTTATCGGAAAAGCTCGAAATTCTTTTCTTACGATCGAATGCAGAATTAAATAACTCGGCTATTGCGGAATATGCTCGGGCTATCAACTCACCACTCATAGTAGTGGTTGACGACGCATATCGCCACCTTGCCTCACTACGCAAACTCAAACGAGACTGTGAGCAACATAAGTTACATGTGTTCATTCTTTGTGCCACGCGCCCATCTGATTGGGCAGTTGCGCGCCGAAGCGGCGATTTTGAGATTCCCGCAAGTTTTGATCTTGCCAAGCTATCCCTAGAAGAGGCAACCGATCTTGCAAAAACTATGAAACTTCACGGAAAGCTATCCCCTGAATTTAGTGAGCTTGCTGTCGAGGAATTGGCGCGGCAATACGTTACAGAAAGCGAGCGCCACTTAATTGCTGCACTGTTATCAAGTGCCGCCGATGGAGTCAGTCGTTTTGAAGAGATTGTGGAAAATGAGTATTTCCGGATCGCGGACGATCACGCCAAGCAACTTTACATGACGGTATGTCTCATTCATGCGATTAGCCTTCACGCTCCCGCACATCTAGCCTGTGCCGCGATCAATATAAAGGTAGCCAGTTATCATAGTGAACTCGCCCCCTTTCTGCTGCAAACGATATTAGAAGATGTAGATGAACGCACAAAGGAATTATTGTTTAGGACCCAACACCGAGTAATCGCAGAGAGCCTTATCAGAACGGTACTCAAGCCAGCAACAACGGTTGGTTTTATTTTGAATATTGCTAAGACGGTAAATCCACATAATCGATTGCATTATGAGGTTTTGAAGCATCTGTACCACGAAGACTATCTCAGAGACATCCTCGTAAATCCTCAAACGATTCGTTCGTGCTATGAGCAACTCCTAGAATCTTTCCCTTCGGATGCATTCATAAAGCAGCATTTCTCCATATTCGAATCGCGGAATAAAAATTTTCTTAGAGCTAATCAGCTGATAGATGAGGCACTCGCGCAATCACGCCATCACTATTTCTTGAACACGAAGGCCAATATTCTTTTGAGAGAAGCGGTAACGGAGACCGACAGCGCGAAGGCAGAACATCTGCTGCTTCTCGGAACGAAACTATTGCGAGAGCGCATTGAAAAAGACTCAGACAAAGAAATTCACTATCACAGCCTTATTGAGAAGCAGCTTGATTTCGCGAAAAGATACAGTCTTTCTGAGGAGCAAAGACTAAATATTCTTGAAGAAGCTGAGGCGGATTTGAGTCGAGCTAAGCAGCATTATCCGAATAGCAGCGACATTACAACACTTGCTGCGAAACTCAACATTGAACTACACCAAATCCCGAACGCGGAGAAGCTTCTTCTGCGCAGCGTGCAACTTGATGGAGCCAATACCCGAGCGCGCGTGCTACTTGCGCGGATGTACATTCATGACGATCGTTTGCTTGAAGCACTGACGCTAGTTGACACAGGGCTCGGGCACGATCCGAATAGCTATGGATTGTTGCGGCTTCGGCTGGACTGCTTAAGGCGACTCGGTAGGCCGTGGAATGACATTAGATCAGCAATAGGAAAATACTTAAATGTTGCCGAGGATGATTTTGAAGAGCGGCTCAGATTCATTAAGGGTTTAGTGGAAGCTTCTGACATTGCGCATGCCAAACGTCAGCTCGAAATTCTCAAGAAGGCTGATATTGCATACAACTTGCGATCAAGAACGGAGTTCGATCTTACGATTAATGACTCCCCAATGACGGTGGAGGGGACATATTCAGCCAGCGGACTCGGAAAAGGGTATGTCCAGATCGACGGCTATCCATCCGGTATGGGGGCATATTTGGATATCAGAACCATTTCCGGTGGGGCCAAGATTTTTAGTGGAAAGCGTGTGCGAATTTTGCTCTCAGTGAACGGTTTTGGTCTTAAAGCGAATCGGCTTTTGTAGTCTAGCGCATTGCGTTACGAAAAGTGGCGCCCAACAAGGCAATGCAGCGGGCGTCTTGTAGCCGTCGCTTTTTTGTTTTAACGACCGCTTAGGCCTGTGGCAGACGTTCAACACAACATCTTCGACCGACGGCTCAGTGTCTAACTCGGCTGATCCGGCCAACTTCCCG
>CAYPRR010000140.1:0-2506 GCA_964413245.1 uncultured Gammaproteobacteria bacterium | reverse complement strand
GTGACTGCTTGCGAGTAGTCTGATACAAATATCGACAGGCAACTCCGTGCCAAGAGCAGCCAGTCGATGCTCTGGGTAGCGTTCAGTGCAGACAAAAGAAAAACTTATCCGTCTGGTATTATTGTGCGTAAGCTGATAGTAAGTTTTATAGAGCCACTCAAAGGAGGTTGTTATGCAAACGTTGCGCCTGACACCAAAAATGAAAGTTGCGCTTGAGCGACTTTATGAAACGAGTGGTCAGAGTGATTTCGTAGCCTATTCAACCGCCCTTGCTCTTGAGAAACGGCATCTTGTATTAATGCCGGTAAAAAATTCACAGCGCACATGTGGCGGACAATTCCCTGAGTACAAGGTTTCGCTTACTCAGGTAGGGCAGCAGTGGTGTGAAAGGCATTTCGCTAACATCCGTCGCAATCGTGCATAGCAGGCAAAAATTTTGTCATCCTAATGAAAAATTCCATCATCGCATTATTCGGAATAACCACACGGCACGACTAACCAACTCATTAAATCAGAGGATATTATTATGATTTTACTTGGTTACGGTCTTTTGCTTTTTTTCTCCGCCCTCGCGATATTCCTCACGTACACGGGCAAAGGCAAGATGTCCGGTGTGCTTGGCGCGCTTCTGTTTTTTATCCTTCCTGTTGCGGGTATCTATTTTCTTGGCTGGTGGGCGTTGCTAGCGTATTTTGTAGGTCTATGCGTGGGTGCATGGGTTCTTGCAGGTCGCCCACGGTAAGTCTAGGCAGGCTTAATTAATCTTGCGCATCTAAGGAAACTCATGGGCTTGCTTGCAGAAATGGAATCGCAGCACGGTGTGCGAACAACAGTAGGATTCGGGGAAGACGGGCTGAAGAGTCTTGCTCGAGCTGGGCGTATTGATGCGTTCATTGTGGCTACCGAAGACGGCTTTTCCCCCCTTGGTTCAACTCGCTCCTTCTTATCGTCTGACCTTGGTATCCCGGAGCGGGAAATTAGCTATCTTGCCGATTGGAACCGTTTTAAAAATCAAAGAGTATCTCTTATCGCTCTTCAGTCCAGAAGGAGTGGCAGTCACCTTCGTGGGGTTATCCTCGCCGCTTCCGAGACATCAGCATCCTATGAACGCTTTGCCACGCCACGATTTGGGCGACCATATCGTGATTTTTATTACAACGTCACCTATGAAGCCATCGCTTACGCTTCAAAGATATGGGGCGCACAGCACCTTGCGCTATCCCACTTGTCTGGAAGCGGTACGTTCCACGAGGACATCGCCACGTGCAATGCCGAAGCACTGGCTCACTACTGTGATGCCAACCCGTTAGCCGATGTTAAGTCGTTCATGTTTGTCGAATGTTGCATTGATCAAAACCACCTTTCTGGCATTTCCCGCCTTAACGCCGAGGCACGTACAGGCAAGCACCATCCAATTCTTGTAGAAACGGAGCAGCATGAAGGGTATGTTCTTGTGCATCTGGCGTGGTGAACACATTCAATTTAATCGTAAGTGCGCTAATGAGTTTGCAACATTAGGAGGGCATAAGGGATGCATAAAGAAACTAGCAATATTTTGTATGGGATACTGTCTTGGGTGGTTGGTGCATTTGTGTTCTATCTCGGGTTAAAAGGGTTCGCTTGGCTGGGAGACACCATCGGAATCCCAATGAGATTCGATCACGGTGAGGAAAACGTGGTTACCTATGGTACAGGGCCAATGAGTTATGAAGCGGATGCAAGTAAAGGTTTGACCAACTCTGGTTGGCTTGGCGCAATAATCAGCCTGATGATCGCGTCGCGTGTTGGAATGGCGATCAATTGCAAGGAGATAAATGGCGAGGTCAAGCCTGAAGGCAACATTGACTATTTTGCATGGCTTGCAGGGGTTTCAATCTATTTAGCTTTAACGCTATTGACGGGCATGGCGTTTGAAAGATATTCAGACAATTCAGTCGCTCAACGAATTGAATTTTTCCTCTACTTGGTTGAGGGGGGTGGCATATGGTGGGTCATGTCACAGTTGCGACGAAACGCACTTGAGCGGCTCAAGAATAAACGCGCAGAGTCGAGTAAACGAGAACATGAGTTGATCAAGAAAGAACGCGCGGAGGAGAGTAAACGAGAAATTGAGTGGCTCGAGAATAAACGCGCTGAGGAGAGCAAACGAGAGGAGTTAGCTCTCAAGCCCGTTGTTAAAAGGGCTGTCGCAGTTAAAAAGATAGTAGCCAAGGAAGCAGCAGCGAAAAAACCAGAAATAGCTGTTCCTTCTGCGCCAGCATTTGTGCGTCCGGCTGCATCATGGCCGTTTCCTACTTCGGGACTCGGCAAGCCGGAAGCAGAGGCGGAAACAAAGGATCCAAGCTCACAATAAAAGCTTAACGCTTCATTCGAGAGTGACACGCCAAAACAGCCCCACTCATTAATGGGTGTTAACTGCCAGTTTCGGAGAAACTCGACTGTCCGCAACGTGTCGATTACTGCCCGTGGTGAATGGCTGCTATCAGGGAGTAGGATTAGCTTCTAC
>CAYPRR010000139.1:0-2509 GCA_964413245.1 uncultured Gammaproteobacteria bacterium | reverse complement strand
TTGAACTGGTTTGGCGAAAGGGTTTTCAATGGAACCAAAAGGTAGGGACATATGAGGCTATTTTAACATAAACCAGAATTATTTGATGTGCATAAACCTCCAAGGCTAAGCCTTGGAAAGTTATCCCCAGATCACTCCTTGCGTTCGGTTTTTGTTCGGCTATAATAAGAACATAAAACGAACAGAAAAAATATGTCGCCACTACCACCACTTACAAAAAAACAAAAAGAAGTTCTAGATTACATCGAGCGCTTTATAAAAAAACACAGCTACACTCCTTCGTATCGAGAGATTGCTAGCGGGTTAGGATTAGCCTCACCCTCTACGGTTCATCAACACGTTCAAGCGTTGTGCGAAAAAGGCGTCATCAACAGCGAAGACGGCTGCGCTCGATCAATCGAACTAGTTGAAACCGAAAAACTTTCACCGCTCGCCGTTCTATTACCACTCGCCGGATTAATCACCGCTGGTGAACCGATCGAAGCCGTCGAAGAAAATGAAGCGTTGGCCGTACCATCTGATTTCGTTGTCGATGCAGAGAATTCTTACGTCCTTAAAGTTAAGGGTCGCTCGATGATCGAAGATGGAATCTTTGATGGTGACTACGTGATCATCGAACGCAATCCATCACCAAAAAATGGCGACATTGTCGTCGCTCTACTCGATAATGCTTATGTCACGCTCAAACGCTTTTATCGCGAATCAGATCACGTTCGGCTACAACCAGCCAACAGCACAATGCAACCGTTTATCATCAAAGGAAATTTAAATATTCAAGGTATTGTTCGCGCCGTAATCCGAAAGTTTCGCTAGTCGCCAAAATTTAATTAGTTGCTCTTAATCAGAGCGAACGTAGCGAGGATCCTAACGTTCGCCCCGAGTAGGAGCCTGAGGGATCCGGCTCCTACTCGAGTCCTCCTAATTATTTTTAATACTCACGCCTATGACTACGCTCGCCATGCGTCATTACGCTCTTACTTTCGCCGCCTATAACAATACGCAGGAACGCAAAATCCGCGACGTTAAAAAAATGTTGCGAACCAAAGTTAGCCGCCGACGTTTCAAACAAATTGCTCGCTCAATTCTTTATCGCTTCCCCTTGCCAAGTAACACAAAAAAATATGCATGAATTATTGAATGACCCGATTGATGTCGCCGTTGATTTTACCGGTCATCGAGTTAAACCTCATCATGTTCGTTGGGGTAAAAAAACCTACCCGATGAACACCGTCAATATGATTCACCGCGCCCGTGAAGGCACGAAAAATATTTTCTATTTTTCAGTTTCTGACACAGCAAATTTTATGAAATTACGACTCGACCCAGAGTTACTAGAGTGGCGACTAGTCGAGTTTTATTCTGACGGATAACTCCCCCATAGCTGGGGGAGAGTTCGCTAATTAATTCCCGATAGCGGAGCTGGACGGAGAAGTCATACGATCAGAGAAAGTCGTATCCGGGCCGACTTTCGAGGGACGCATGACTTCTCCGTCCAAGCGTAGCGTTTATTCTATGGCAATTATCTTGCATCTCGATTTCAATTCATACTTCGCCTCGGTTGAGCAACAAGCTAACCCCTTTTTGCGTGGTAAAGCCATTGCCGTGGCTGGCAAAGCTAAAATCAACGATCTCCACCGAACGGTTATCACGACCGCTTCACGCGAAGCTAAAAGAATGGGTGTCAAAACTGGCATGGCCAGCTTTAAAGCATTAGAAAAATGCCCAGAACTCCAAATTATTCCTGGCGATCCTCACAAGTACAGCGAAATCACCGCTCGATTTTTAGCCATCTTACGTCGACATTGCGACGCTGTGGAACAATTCAGTACCGATGAAGCTTTTGCTGATATCACCACGGCCAGTGGCGGCGATTACTTTGGCGCCGCCCTTTTAGCGCAAATGATTCGTGCTGATGTTGCTCGTGAGTGCGGAAAATACTGCACCGTCTCGATTGGTATCGCCCCAAATAAGTTGATAGCCAAATTAGCCGGTGAGTCACTCAAACCCAACGGCCTAACTGTGGTCAGACCGGAAGAGGTCAAAAACTTCGTTCTATCACAACAACTGGAGGATGTTTGCGGTATTGGTCCACGCATCTCCGAACATCTTGGTCGTCTGGGAATAACTTCGATGTCTTCCCTTCTCAAAGCCCCTCTTTCATTATTGCGTATAGAATTTAAAAGTTACGGTGACTTTCTTTATGCCACCGCCCGTGGCCAAGGTGATTCCAAAATCTGCAACACCGAAGCTCCACCAAAATCAGTCGGGCATTCTTATACCTTTGCACACAATCTTGATACTAGTAACGAGATTCGCCGTAATCTTTTGGCGTTGTGCGACAAGGTTGCCTACCGATTACGTCGCGATGGTTTTATCGCCACGCATATTACTGCCTTTGCTCGTTACCCAGATTTTGGTGGCACTGGTGGTAGTCATCAAATTCATGAACCAATTAACGACGGCTTAGATTTATTTAAAAATGCCTGGAATATTCTGAAAAAAGATTTAG
>CAYPRR010000138.1:0-2516 GCA_964413245.1 uncultured Gammaproteobacteria bacterium | reverse complement strand
AAATTAGCAACCTATTCTCCTTCACTAGCCGATATCACTGGAAAAAACATTGCTTCGTCTTTCATGCCAAGTATATCGCCTGGAACTTTTTTAACTTCAACAAATCTTCCTGATTATAAAACTGCCAATAGAGAAAAAGAGGAAGCGGAAAAACAACGCAAGGATTTGAATGACGCTCTTTCGCAATTACGTGAAAAACAGGATTCCACCGCCACAAAAGTTGATATGGAAAAAACAGCAAAAGCACTTGAAACTCTCGAAAATCGCTTAAGCATTGCGGATAGAAATGAAGAACCACAAGCAATTTTGTCACGATTACCATCTTTAATGACTGATTTTATAAAACTGAACCGGACAGCAGAATTAGACGGTCTTGAAACCTTTTTTCAAAAAAAATCATTTATTTGGAGTTGCGGATTTGGCCATAAGATAGTGGAAATAAGAACTCTTCCACAATTGAAACAAATTATCGCATCGCAAATGCAAGACGTACCCAAAAAATGTAAACATTGTCACACTTCTTACCTATTGATTATAGACGGACAATTATTCACCATTAGCAATGAAGATTTAAAAAGTGGATATATCCGCGGAGGAACAAAAAAGAAATAAACTGATATCTTATTTTAATCACCGTACACTTCTTCTTGACCATCACCTCACTATTTGCTATCTTACTTTTAGTGATCCTTACAAACAAATCCGCATTCAACAGTTGAGACCATTGGACGGAGCCGCATGAGGCTACCCCTGTGAAATCTTTTGGTCAGTCATATGACAACCTGTTGACGGAGTTATTCTTTGGGATGAAAGTCATCCGATCCGCATTGGGCAAGTTTTGAACTTGTTTCGCACTGGGTCAAATAGGCATTTTGAGCCGAGATAATAAAACGTAACCGTTTCGATGGTTCTGTTTTGTTATTTCGGTTTTATTTTTGAGTAAGACATAGCAAACAGAACGGAAACGTTCTGTTTTTTTGTGTCTTTGGGTAAGGCACGTAATTCTCAATTACCCATATGAACTCAAACTCCCGACTCTCAAACCAATCCCAAAACATGTTTTCAACTTTTGACCTCGGTTTATCATCCTCTCTGTTTACCTTGGGACACACACTAATCGAAATTGATAAAACAAATAACAAAAAAGCTTGTTTCTATTTCTCTCGCAATAAAACGATTGAAAAAGATTCGGAAGCATACTGGGCAGGTCGTCTCAAGCTCGATGCAAAATCTTTTTTCGACTCGATCCGGTGTATCAAAAATCAATTGTATTCCAATTGATATGGAAATCGCGCCTCAACAACTCGAAAAGTTTCGGGCGCTTTACCGTGAAAAGTTCAATATTGAACTCACACCCAAGGAAGCGCTCGAAAAAGCAATTCCGCTTCTGAACATAATGAAGGTTGTTTACCGAGAAATCAGTCATGACGACCTTACTCGTGTAGAAGAACGGAAAAAGTACTTATTCAAACATTACAATTAGAAATATGACCGCATCATTACCTGAAAAGAAAGACGAAGGAATCATTCCAAATACGACTCCCATCTTTATTCACCCTTCGCAAGAATTCACTGACGACTTCGGATGCTATTTGATTTCAAAAGAAGTTCCTGATCTAAAAAGTAAAAAAACAAACGTTGCTCATACACATCTACTCGTTATCTCCGACGGGAGAGTACTGACAGTCACTGACAAAGAAACATTGCACTATCAATCACGAATGGTACTTCGTGCGCAACCAAGCACATTGTTCTCAGAACGATGGAAAGCGGAAAAGATCGACAAACTCAATGACATTCATGAGATAAATGATCCCTACGAAACATTTTGCAAACTGAAAAATGTTGTCGATAAGTATTTGGAAGTCAAAGAAAATGAATGGTATTCCATTTTACCTCTATGGATTATGGGGACTTACTGTTTCACAGTTTTTGAAGCATATCCATACCTCGCCATCAATGGATTCAAAGGTTCTGGAAAATCAAAAACAGGCGATCTCATTGCCAGACTCGCTTTCAATGGTGTTGGTACTGTTGGAATCTCTGAAGCGAGTCTATTTCGCATTGTGGAGTCCAGTAGAGCGACACTGATCATCGATGAAGGTGAACAACTCAAAACCAGAAACAATAAGGCAGATACGATACGACAACTTCTGAATGCTGGATATCGACGTGGAACAAAAGTTTTCAGACAAGAAAAAAACTCGAAAGACCAATTCGAAACAAGGTCTTTTGATCCATATGCTCCAAAAGTAATCGTAAGCATCGGAGGACTTGAAGATGTGCTTGGAAGCAGAGCGATCAACCTTATCATGCTTCGTGCAAAAACAGAGCGAGGATTCAGACAGGTTGGTGATTCGAGTGAAGATTGGGATGAATTACGTCACAAATTATATTCTTTCGGACTTGAACATTATCTTGAAGCAAAATTGCTCTACTTACACGATGATTCTGTACGTGTTGGAAAAAATCGCTCAAATGACCTGTGGTCTCCTCTTCTTGCTTTGGCAAAAATT
>CAYPRR010000137.1:0-2519 GCA_964413245.1 uncultured Gammaproteobacteria bacterium | reverse complement strand
GTCAGCAAAAAAAAAGCCAAAAAAAACATAAAAAAAAAAACCGCCATGATAAGATCACGGCGGTTTTGTTTTTGAAATAGTGGGGTCAGGTCCGGATAACGGATTTATGGTATAATTTAAACATATGACCAGACCACTGCGAGTCGAATATCCAAATGCGCTTTATCATGTTACCTCTAGAGGTAATGAGAAAAAGAAAATTTTTCTTGATGATTATGACAGAAAAATGTTTTTAGAAACATTGTCTGAGGTTGTTAAATCGGACAATCTTATTTGCCATGCTTACTGTTTAATGGGTAATCATTATCATTTGTTGTTGGAGACACCTGAAGCAAATTTGGCACACGCAATGCGTGATATAAACGGAAATTATTCACAAAAGTTCAATTGGCGCCACAAAAGAGTGGGCCATCTTTTTCAGGGTCGTTATAAGGCCTTTGTTATTGAACTTGAGTCCTATTTATTGGAAGTAGCACGATACGTTGTTCTTAATCCTGTACGAGCCAAGATGGTAAAGCACCCACGTGATTGGCGGTGGAGTAGCTTTAGAGCAAACGCTGGATTAATAAAAGCACCAGATTGGTTGCATAGCGATACGGTATTGAGGTTGTTTTCAAAACGAATTAAAGATGCACAAAAATTATATCGAAAGTTTGTGCTTGAAGGGGTATCTATTGATTCTCCGTTTGATGACGTTCTGGAAGGTGTGATATTGGGTAGTCAAGAATTTGTTGATTTTATCTGGAAAAAAACCAATGGTTCCGAGAATATTAAGCAGATTCTGCGTTCACAAAGGATTGTGGGCAGACCTTCTTTGAAAGAGCTTTTTGGAAAATTATCAGATCGTAATGAACGAGATCTGGCAATAATTTTTGCTTGCGGACGTTGTGGATATTTAATTTCTGAGATCGCTGATTATTTAGGTTTGGACGCTTCGACTGTGGGCAAGATAGTGCGCGGTAAGTATAATTTAAAGGACTAGTTGAAGATAATCCGTTATCCGGACCTGACCCCAATTATAATATAATCTAATATTAACCGAAGACTAAAAAAGTAGACACTTTCGTGTCCACTTTTTGGGGTACAGATCATAGTGGCTGTTTTGCATTTGCTTATTTAACTTTTTGAATTATCCGGCCATCACACTGACTCGAGCCATTAAGACGAAAGCGATGGTAAACGCTAACGTCATCACGATTGGTGCGAAGGTCGAAATCCAATTGCGATGACCGGGACGGAAGCGACGTAAGAGTAGGGAATTGGAAACAACAGAGACAGAGCTAAGCGCCATAGCTAGACCAGCCAATTCAGGTCGCAGAACAATACCGAGTCCGATGAAAATGCGGGCTGCAATCGGGATACCGATAATGTTATAGAAGAGGGAGAAGAATAGGTTTTGTTTGATTTTACTAAGCGTTTCTCGACTCAATTCGATGGCCGAAACAACATCTTGCAAATTGCTCTTCATAAGTACGATGCCACCAGCTTCCATAGCCACATCAGTGCCGCTTCCCATGGCGATGCCAAGATCAGCTTGAGCTAGCGCTGGCGCATCATTGAGTCCATCACCAACCATCGCTACTTTAACACCCGTGGCTTGAATTTTTTTGACTTCATTAGCTTTGTCTTCTGGTAGAACTTCGGCGCGAACATTTTGTTCGTCGATCCCAGCTTGGCGGGCGATGGCGACGGCTGTTCGAAGGTTATCACCGGTAACCATGTAAACAGTCAGTCCCATCTGTTTGAGTGAGGTGACGGCTGCCAATGAGGTTGATTTGATAGCGTCGGCTACGGCAATAATCCCAAGTGCTTCGTTGGCACTAGCCAGGATCATGGCCGTTTTACCTTCTTCTTCTAATCGACGCATTTTACGTTCTATCTTACTGATTTCAATCCCCAGCGTATTGATCAATTTACGATTGCCGAAATAGTAAGTCATACCATTAACGTCACCCTGAACACCATGGCCAGGCACAGCTTGAAAGTTTGTGACGCCGGCCGATGAAAGTGATTCTTCTTGTGCGTACCGACAAATTGCTTCGGCGAGTGGATGTTCTGATTTCGCTTCCAAGCCAGCGGCGATTTCCATGATCTCATCTTCATCGCGTGAGCCAATCGATAGTACATCAGTGACTTCTGGTTTGCCTTTGGTGAGCGTACCGGTTTTATCAAAGATGATGGCTTTGACTTTGCAAGCGGCTTCTAACGGCTCACCACCTTTAATCAAAATACCGTTTTGCGCCCCTTTGCCGGTGGCGACCATAATGGCCGTTGGCGTGGCTAAGCCTAGTGCGCATGGACAGGCAATGACGATCACGGCGGTAAAAGCCATCAGTGCAAAGCTCAGCGTTGATCCAAGTAAAAAGAACCAAACCAAGAAAGTTAGAATGGCGATAAGAATCACCGTTGGGACAAAGACGGCCGAGATGCGATCAGCAAAGGCTTGAATCGGCGCTCGCGAGCTTTGGGCTTCTTCGACTAGGCGAATAATTTGGGCCAACACGGTTTCCGATCCCACG
>CAYPRR010000136.1:0-2524 GCA_964413245.1 uncultured Gammaproteobacteria bacterium | reverse complement strand
TGGAGGTGAGGTAACTGAATTTGGATGCGACCGTCAGTTATTCTTTGAAGCGCCCGCACTCCAGCCCCATGAATCCGTAGCGCAAGCGGGATTTTCTGTCCTGCATTTCGATACCGAAATTGACCTCGTTGCGCAGCATCCGTTTCAACTGACTACGAGCGGCATCACATGTGCCCAAGTTTGTGAGACGAGCCTCGGCTCCGTTTTGAGAGGTGATGCAAATAGCTTAACTATCACAAAAGAGTTTGAGCATCAATTGCGCGATCCAGGTGGTGGATTTGGTCATCCGGATAAAGAACATCTTGAGATTGATGATGTTTTTATCTATCCAGAGTTGCGTATTATTGACCACGAAGATAAGAACAACAAGGACTTCGGCACTCCTTCTGAGGAAGTTTTGTTCCAGGGAAATGTATCGAAAAGGGTGCTATTACTTGGTGAAGAGAAGTCTGGTAAGACCACGCTATTACTTCGCGCCTTTAAAGAATTTCACTCTCAAGGATTTGTTCCACTCTATGTTCAGGCTGGCTCTATAGCCTCATTTTCTACTAACGAAGTTTCCAAAGCCCTGACCAAAGCAGCAAAGGCTCAGTATGATGACTCTCTTGAGGCTGAACGAACCGAGAAAGAAAAACGAATCTGCCTGCTGGATGACTTGGATAGGGCAAGGGGCGGTGCAAAGGGGCTGTCGAAACTAATTCATGAAATTGAATTGCAGTTTTCTATGGTTATTATTACTGCACTGCAAGGATTTGAGATTAGGGAGCTTGTTAATTCAGATGCCGCCATGGCGTTGGGGAAATATCGCACTTATGAAATATGCCGATTTGGTATCACACTACGTCATCGCCTAATTCGTAAGTGGTGCCAACTTGGCAGTGTGAATACACTGCCTGATCTTGATCGGGATGTGCACAAGACTGAGGCTATAGTTAATGCCGTTGTTAGTCGCAATCTAACACCATCAATACCATTTTATTTGCTGATTCTGCTGCAAAGTTATTCACAACATCAGCAGGGGGAATTGCAGAACAGTGGGCTTGCCAGATATTACGAGTATTTGATGACGCGTAGCTTATCAAAAGCTGGGATTAAAAAAGACGAATATGACGAGCTTTTTAATTACCTTTCACAGCTATCTTGGTTTTTTCGCGATACTGACAAAGAAGAGGCTACCAAGAATGAGCTCACTGCATTCACTCGTCAGTATTCGGCGCGTTATTGCACCGTTGATCTCGAAGCGAGGCTCAGCCTGTTGGTAAATGCGCGACTACTGAATAAACGTGGTGACTGTTATCAATTTGCGTATCCATATGTGTATTTTTTCTTTCTTGGACGATATCTTGCTAAGCAGCTTACCGATGACCCGGAGATAAAAGCCAAGGTAAGTGGTTGGTGTAGAAAGTTGTACCTACGAAAGAATGCTCACGCAATCATCTTCCTTTCATACCATTCCAACGATAGTTGGATCATTGATCAGTTATCTGGTGTTTTGGATGACTGCTTTCCAGAGAGCCCACCTATTGAGTTTAATGCCGATGTTGATGCCATAAATAGCTTGGTTGAGTCGACTGCGAACCTGCTTATCGAAGAGCCGAATGTGGCACACAATCAAGAAGTGGTTCGGCGCCAGCAGGATGAAGCTGAGAAAAACTTGCCGGAAGAAAAAGAATATCCGGAAAATGGCGAGACCGCACTTTTCGGGAAGTTGAATCTGCTACTGAAGACATCTGAAATTCTTGGTCAGATAGTCAAAAACTACTATGGATCAATTGAGCGCGCACGCAAGGAGGAATTGATTGCCAAGGTAATTTTCGGACCTTTGCGTTTATTGAGGTTTTTCTTTCAACTTGTCGCAGATGACCCAGATGCATTTGTTTTGGAAATGGAAAAAATAATCGATGCTCAATATACCAAACTTGATGCTACAGGAAAGCGCAAAGTGGCTCGCCAAGTGGCGTTTCAAATTCTTGGGTTAATTTCAACTGGTGCTGTGATACGCACCGCTGAATGGATTGGGTCGGAGCGTTTGGAAGAGGATATAGCCAAAGTTGTGGGAGATAACCCGACAGTGGCATTTAAGTTGGTTGAGGCAGGAACTCATCTTTTGCTGCCTCGTGATCTGGCATTGGATAAAATCCGCAAGTTCGCGGAAGAGCTTGAGCATAATCCTTTTGCGTTTGGGATACTTCAATCAATGGCACTACGGCATCTTCATTTGTTTCATATCAAGACTGAAGATCGACAGCGGCTTTGTCAAATGCTCAAGATTGAATTCGCGTCATCAAGAGGCATCAACCTAAAGACCAAGAACACTAAGATGCTAAATAAATAGTGGCTAGCACAGAAGGGACTGGCCTGAGTAGTGCAATGTCCAGATGAACTAATCGCATGTGCTTGATAAGGGTTTAGCTTGGGCAGCACTATAAAGTAGTTGCTACCAAGTCATCCTCTTTCGTGTCTGGCTCCGCAAGACCGGCATCATCGGCCAGCGATGAAGCGACAGTTTCCGCACTATCAGGTG
>CAYPRR010000135.1:0-2571 GCA_964413245.1 uncultured Gammaproteobacteria bacterium | reverse complement strand
GCTGAATATTTTTTCGTTTTTTGAGCAATTTGATGCCTGAATCCGGGATCGCTCTGGTAACGAAAACTTTGATCATATTAAATAACTTCAACGGAAACTGTTGCTGTGGCAGACACGTCAACTGTTGTGACCGGCGTATTTATTGTATTATTATTTGTTACTTTTTGCTCAGCGTTAGTCTGATTTTTATTAATATTTGTAAGTAAAATGATGCCAGCAAGCGCATAAATTAAGCCCATGCCTGCTAAGAGCATCACAAAATGCATCGCGTGAGGATGGCCTTTAGTTGGGATTGGTTGCGAATGTTCGCCACAGCAGGAACCGCTTTTTGTTTTCATATTAAAAGTTGGTTACTTTTATTTTTTTTAAATTAGCGATGGTTGGCATTTTTGATAAAATTCCTCGCTTAGCTCCATAGTATCTTATCACAGACTCGGCATTCATGAGTCCTATTCGCATTGAATCTTGTAAATTGAAGTTGTGAAATAGTCCGACGGCAACACCTGAACCGAAGGCATCACCGGCTCCGGTACGTGAAATGACTTTAACGACGCGAGTTCTAAGAAACCAGATCTTTTCATTTTCAATGCCGTAGGCGCCATTTTGTCCGTCAGTAATCAGAACGATTAAGCCCGGAATAGCTATTTTTTGTGCCAGAGTTTTAATGTCACGAGTTTCTAATCCAGTTAAGCGCTGTGCTTCTTCAAGATTAAGTGAGAGAACATCAATCAGTTTGCGAATTGGTTCAAAAGCTTTTAACCCACGCTTGATTTCTTCGTAACCTGGATTATAAAAGATTTTAGTTTTGGTTGCTTTGGCGTTCTTGGTAATTTTTAATGCCAAAGTTAAATTGCCACCCAATGACGTCATATAAATCCATTTTGATTTTATTTTGCTCCATGGGATGTCTGCGTCAGTAAAAGTTTTAGAAACACCACGGTCAACTAGGATCGAGCGTTCACCGTTTGGAGCTGTAAGAATCGAGCTGTAAGCTGTTTGACCGTTTTTTACAGTCTTAGTCATTGAGGTATCAACTCGGTCGCCTTTGAGCTGGGTGAGCACGTCAGCACCAGAGGTATCATCACCAATTTTAGTGATGATACCTGTTTTAAGTCCGAGCCTGGCAAAAGTAGTAGCTGAGTTGGTGCCACCGCCACCGGTTGTTAAAACTAGTTTATCAAGTTCAATTTTACTACCAAAAGATACACATTCACCAACACCGGTTGGAAATTCATCGGAGCGAATAAAACGAAATTCTTTTGAGATCAGGAAAGCATCTCGCACGGCCGAGCCAATCGAAATAAAATCAAACATATTATAATTCCTTGGTTTTGTAGGTTGGTCTGACTTTAAGCCGACGCTTAATTTCTAGGTGGCTAAGCAGGCCAGCCGTTGGTCCAACATGACTCACGACCGAAGCGGCATTAATCGCTCCCCATCGTAGCGCCTCGTCATGATGTTCGTCATGCATTAGGGCACCAAGAAATCCAGCACTAAAAGCATCACCTGCCCCAGTAGCCTCCACGAATTTGGCTGGATAGGCTGGCGCGTAATCTAATTGAAAGCCATCGTAAGCGTAAGCGCCATTTTTTCCATCGGTGATCACAACGTAGTTGGATCCAAGTTCTTTGAGGCTGACGATGATGTGATGGATTTCTGTTTCTTCATTTACTCGCAGTAATTGTCTGGCTTCACTCATGTTAACGAAAAGAACCTCGGTGACTTTTAATAGATCAAGTAATTCTTTTTTTCGTTCAGAAATTTGAACGGTTCCGGGATTAAGGCTGATTTTGATTTTCTTTTTTTTGCACTCAACGATTACATCTTTATAAAGCTTTTCGTAGTCTTCTCCTAACTCAGAAATATGCATCCACTGCGTAGCCGGTAATTTTTTTGGTAGACGATAGCGCATCTTGCTGTGTGAAACTAACTGCGTTGTTTCGCCCTTGTAGTTAAGAACAGCAGCAAAACTGCTTGGATGGCCTTTTTCTGTTTTGATGTGGTCGGTAACAACATTGTGACGTCCTAAAAATTCCATGGCCAAGGTATGTGTTTCGTCGATACCCATGACACTATAAATAGCGCTCGTTAGTTTCATCTTGGCGATACTGATGGCCACGTTACTAGCGGTGCCAGCAATCTGTGAGGTGATATCTTTAACCGGAATTTTTTTACCGTAATCTAAACAGAGCCGACAGTCCGGCATTTGCAACGTACACATGAGACTGGCCTCCGGAATGACGATGAAAGTATCAAGTTTGATGTCGCCGATGGTTAGGATATTGTACATACCCTACTATTTTACTAGAATTGGCTTCCAGAATACAGGTAGATAGGTAAAAGTCCTTTGGATGTTAGGGTTTTTTCTGGTTTGATGTCTGGTAGTGGCCAAGCCTCAACAATCAAAAGTGCGTCAGGCTTTAATTCTTTGGAAAATTTTTGGATCAAGCGTGGATAACTTTTCGCCAGCAAGAAAGAAAAAACCACATCGGCATCGTTAACTGGTGCTTTAAAGAAATCTCGGTAACGAATGCTAACATTTTCGTAACCGCCAAAATATTTACGACCGAT
>CAYPRR010000134.1:0-2611 GCA_964413245.1 uncultured Gammaproteobacteria bacterium | reverse complement strand
GCAATTGTGAGGTCTCAAAGGCGAGTCCAGCTGTTTTGGTACCATTCTGAATTTCGATTTTGACTTCTTCGCGCAAACGCTTTTCTGGAGCCTGAGCGATGGTGTTGGTATCTTCGCCCGAGAACATATTTTCAGCTACACGTTCTAGCGCTGACCAGTCATCACGCTTTGGTAATAAAACGAAAGCGCCGTTGACGTTGGTGGCGTAGAGCGGACTCTCTGGACTCGAGTCCAAAACACGCACACCGATTTTTTCCGTATCGATGTCTGGTGCATATTTGGCCATCTTCAGCATTTCCCAAACCGACATGTTGGTTTGAACATTATCTTGGAAAGTGTTGATCAATTTATTGAGAGTCGATGGATTAAGAATGGCCGCTGGCGACAGCACTTTATCTTTAAGGGCGAGTAAAACTTTTTGTTGACGAGTAGCGCGAGCGTAATCGGTGCCTTCACCGTTGTTGCCATGACGTGAGCGAGAATAAATGAGCGCCGTGTCACTATCCATCTTGGCCCAACCTTGTTCAAAATCAACGGTCATGACGTTACCTAATTCATCCGATGGGTAAGTGGTATCGGTAAACGAACTATCAACGTAAACTTCCACGCCACCAACCGCATCGATTAAATCTTTGAAGCCGTCAAAATCAACTTTAAAATAATAATGGATTTCTTGTTTGAGCAAATCGCTAATTGCTTCCGATGTTTTTTCTGGGCCCGAGCCTCTTTCTGCTTGTTCAGCGTAAGCGTTCACGGCGTTGATTTTTTGGTAGCCACGACCATCTATTGGAATCGCCAAATCTCGCGGAATCGAAAGCATCCCAACTTCTTTGGTTGATGGTCGGAAGCTGGCAAACATGATGGTATCGGTTAACTGTGAACCATCGTGACCATCACCACCAACACCAAGTAATAAAAAGTTCACGCGATCATCGGTTTCACCAGTTAATGGCTTGTCTTCGGAACCAACTAAGCGACGAACGGTTGAGAGAATTGAGAAATGACCGGTTTCTGGAATGGAGTTATCGATTGATTTGGAAAGTTGCCAAGAGAAAACCAGCGCTGTTAAAGCACCAAAACCTAAACCTGCTAAAACTAAACGACCGACCCATTTGGAACGGCGTGCAACGTGGCGATCGGGAACGAGCCCGTACTTTTTTTTGAGGAAATCAACTGAAGGCTCTTCGGACATATTTGTTGTCGTTATTCTATCGTGTTGCGAGTGTTTTGACAAACAACAAAAAAACCCGACAAACGTCGGGATTTTTTGGTGGATGTTGCAGGACTCGAACCTGCGACCTCTGCAATGTGAATGCAGCGCTCTAACCAGCTGAGCTAAACATCCGTATTTTGGCGAAGCTGGTTGTGATCCAGCTGCCTGCCCAACCGCAGTTCGGTACTCCGAACGAAGGTGGGAGCTAAACATCCAAGTTTCGACGCCATCATAAAGTAATTATTAGGGTTTGTCTATTGCAAGGGGAGAAAAAATATGATATTATTGGGCTAATTAAGAATTTATCGAGAACTAGCGATAAATGTTCAGATACAAGGAACGGGTGGCAGGCAAGGAGATGTACTTACTGGTACATTGACGATGGCTGACAGGACCCGTGACACAGTAGCTGAGCATTTAGCGCGGTTCTAACATTTCATGTTTGGCAAAGATAAAGGTGAAAAAGAGCCACTAATGCATCGAGTTTTTGGTCCAACACTCGGTGCTGTTGTTTTATTCGTGGTTGAAGTTGTGCAGATTATGGTTATCGCTTTGGCGATCATTTTGCCAGTGCGATGGCTCTTGATTATGCCGTTTATTGTGAAGGGTGCTTCGATGGAGCCAACCTTTCTTAACAACGAGTATTTGATTATCGATGAGTTGAGCTACAATTTCCACGCGGTGAATCGTGGCGATGTCATTGTCTTCCATCCACCAACGGCGCCAAAAGAATATTACATCAAACGGGTGATTGGTTTGCCAGGCGAAACCGTGAACATCAACGATGGCGTGATCACCATTAAGAACGCGGAGAATCCAAGCGGTTTCCAAGTCAAAGAAAGTTACATCGCCGAATTCACATTTGGTCATGTGGAAAATGTGAAGCTGGGTGCCGATGAATTTTATGTGATGGGCGATAATCGCGACACTTCGTTAGATTCCAGAAAGTTCGGGGCCATCGAAGGGGAGTCGATCGTCGGTCGTGTCTGGCTACGAGGGTTGCCTTTTGACCGTTTCGGTGCAATAGTGACGCCGACTTACACGGAACCGCTCTAAATGTTCATCTGCGTTGTTGCCGTTCAAAATTACTCGTCGCCGTACGGTTTAGTACGTCTCTTCATAATTTTTCCGGCGCCTAGCATCTGAAGCATTTATAGCTAGTTCCTAAAAAAATATTGTTATGCCTAAAATGAAAAAACCATCAGAACTTCCAGAAGTGGCCGTGACACCAGAAGAAGCTAAAGCCATCAAAAAATCTAAAGCGCCAGAAGCCGTGCGTGGTTTCCGTGACATTTTGCCAGATGAACAGGGTTACTGGGATAAAATCGAAGATGCTGCTCGTCGCATTAGCACCGATTATTCGTTTGGTCGTATGCGTTTGCCGGTTTTGGAACAGAC
>CAYPRR010000133.1:0-2625 GCA_964413245.1 uncultured Gammaproteobacteria bacterium | reverse complement strand
AGGCGGCAAAGATACGTTTATAGACATGGCTGTTCTCCAAAAGGAAGGCTGATAAAAGTATGTCAGTTTATGCCATAAATTGCCAACGCAGCATAGAGGCGCATAGCCTTGTCTGTTCGGCCAAAAACAAAAAACTGGCTGATTCACAATAAAATCAACCCGTTAAATTTGTGGTGCGCCCGGAGAGGTAAATCTGGGCACTGGATTATTACCGTTCCAATTTGATATTGATGAGATTAGAACGACAATCTGGCACACTGAAACGTTGCCTATCCGTTAGAAAAATATTTGCATCAATGTCGCTAACATGAAGCAACGCACTTAACATTTATAGCGTGATTTTTGAGAGTCTTGGCAACTTTCCCTGAAGACGACAATAAGATTTTTCTTCTAGTTTTAGCGGGGCATCCCTTTTGAGAGGGTTCATAGAAATCTATATCTTCGGTCGCTAATATGCATTGCTGCTGATTAGCTACTTGTCGAGTAACTCGGATATAAGTCCAATCTCGACCCTTCCTCGGGAAGCCATCAGCGGTGAGTTTCGTTTCAAGACCGTTATCTTTACAAGGTTCAACTAACTCAAAATGTGCCAGAATTAGCTTATCGGCATACCAAATGTTGAACCATTGGTAATCAACCAAATTACTCCACTCCTGTTTAATTATTCCAGTGGTATCTAGGTACATAACATACGCGTCAGTAGTTCCTAAATTTTCGAAAATTTTTGTTGGGCAAGCGGTTAGGCTAGATGTAATATTTTTAATAAGAACATCGTAATACGATTTGAATACGTTTGCGTCGACAATAAGAGGGGTAGCCATTATCGTCTCCCTTTATGTGCAGCACCTTTAGTGCTTGGTGTTGTTTGAATTTGAGAACGTGAGCGCGCTAGTTGCGTCGCTTCTATAAGGCGCTCAGCGAAAAACCCCCCAGGCCATTCAGTAGAAAACACACCGCGATTATCCAGTTCTAACCTCTTAATAGTTTTACCTTCTAATGTTGGTTCAGTGTAATAAACACAGATATCAGCTGGCTTGATTCGTCCAGAAGCAACATGTTTTTGCAGGCGAATGATCATATGCTCACTGTGAGTCTCAATAATTGACTGGACACCACGCTCATGAAGCTCAACAAAAAAATCACCAAGCTCAGCTTGAGCCTTTGGATGCAGATGTATCTCTGGTTCTTCGACTATGAATGTATCCCCGCTGCTCAAGTTATATCCGGCAACTAATACAGGCACAATTTGACTGTTATCATAGCCTACATCGGCATAGTTTTGATATTCCTTCGTAATTGGATGCTGAACGTGAATTTCATAGTAGCGATCAGAAAGTGGAACAATGCGAACATCAGACGCAATTCCTGCTGATGAAAGCCAATTAACTACGTTTTGTCTAATTCCTTTGGTTTTTCCACCACGTCGCATCGAATCCATTGCGAGAATAGCAGCAGCAAATTCACCATTTGCACCAACACGCCTACGACGTTCACCAGCATAAAGAAAAGTTCTAGCTGGTGGCAGGCGCATTGCGCCTACAAACTCTACTTGCTGAAAATGTTTCGTTACATTCCAAGCATCATGCATCACTGTTCTAAGCGCCAATTCCTCATCATCACCTATAAGCTGAAGTTGGCTTGATTCTCGTTGTGGCCGCATAGAGCCAAGCATACGGGGAATAAAATTACGGAAATCTAGTGCCCTCGACGTTGTGTGTGCATAGCTGGCAGGGATAACAGTCTTCGCTACAGCTCTGGGCATGAACCGCTCCGAGTCTTCGTTATATGCAGCAGTAAGGAGGTGTTTTTCATCACCCGAAAAACTGACCTCTTTTAGGATCACTTCTTTAATAGCTGATCGATATTTATACTTCAGATTTACTTCTATATAAGATTTGCTTATACCAACATTTGGTTGATTCTTATTGGGAGCAATCCGAAAGGATATTTTCATCACCTTCTTTGTTTGATTGCCATGTACTAGATCTTTATAGGTTCCGAAGTCACCAAAGGCGCCGTTCAGTAACAACCTAACATTCGGGTCATTACTTTCCAATGTTTGCGTAAGAATCCTTATCGCAGACAATGCTGATGATTTTCCTGAATTATTTGGCCCAACAAATATAGTAATCGGAGAAAAATCAATATCTGCCCTCGCGAAGGACCGGAAGTTCTCTAAGTGTATTTTCTTGAACATTGTATGGCGTACTCCTACTTACATAGAATCACTGGAAGTTGCATCGTCATCGAAATATGGACGGGTATGCAAATTTCCCCGTCCAAGTAACACGGGGGGCTATAAATACATGGGGCTGATTATAGGCACAATCCACCATCAGCATCATGGCTAAAAATATCTAGGCATTTTTGTTTGATACAAAAAAACAGGGCGGAAATCTCCGCCCTGCGTTGCGACAATCCGGCTTAAAGCAGCGGCACGATCATCAGCGCGACGATGTTGATGATCTTGATCAGCGGGTTCACTGCGGGGCCGGCGGTGTCCTTGTAGGGGTCGCCCACGGTGTCGCCGGTCACGGCGGCCTTGTGCGCTTCCGAGCCTTTGCCGCCGTAGTTGCCTTCCTCGATGTATTTCTTGGCGTTATCCCACGCGCCGCCGCCGGTGGT
>CAYPRR010000132.1:0-2631 GCA_964413245.1 uncultured Gammaproteobacteria bacterium | reverse complement strand
CGCTGGCGGCGATGCTCGGCCACCGCAACAAGAACAGCTACGGGCATATCATCACGATCGAAGACCCGGTGGAATACGTGCATGATCATATCAACTGCATCATCACCCACCGCGAAGTCGGCGTGGATACCGAGAACTGGCACAACGCGCTGAAGAACACCCTGCGCCAGGCGCCGGACGTGATCCTGATCGGCGAAATTCGCGACCGCGAAACCATGGAGTACGCCGTGGCTTTCGCCGAGACCGGCCACTTGTGCATGGCCACGTTGCACGCCAACAGTGCCAACCAGGCATTGGATCGCATCATCAACTTCTTCCCGGAAGAACGCCGCGAGCAGTTGCTGATGGACTTGTCGCTGAACATCAAGGCGCTTATTTCGCAGCGCCTGATTCCGAAAAAAGAGGGTGCCGGGCGCGCGGCAGCGATTGAAATCATGCTCAACTCACCATTGATCGCCGACATGATTTTCAAGGGTGAGGTGAATGCCATCAAGGAAGTGATGGCCAAGTCGCGCGAACTGGGCATGGAGACTTTTGACGGCGCGCTGTTCAATCTGTACGAATCCGGTGCGATTTCCTATGAAGAAGCGCTGAAGAACGCCGACTCGGTCAATGACTTGCGCCTGCGCATCAAGTTGCAAAGCAAGAACTCCATGGACCGGGATGTCATGAGCGGGACAGAAAATCTCAAGATGACCTGATCCGGCATTGGTCAACCCAGGTTGGTCATGCGTGGAGTGACTTGTGTAGATCGTGCTACTACACCTAAGTCTTCTTATTCAGCAAATTGTTGAGCGCGTCGCTCAGATAGCTAAATTGAAAGCGGTAACCGGAAGCGGACATCTTGCCAGGCAATACTTTTTGCCCTTCCAGCAACAGGCAGGCGCCCATCGCCAATTTCAGCAGCAGCGCCAGGGCTGCGAAAAAAGCTGGGCGATGCAATGTTTTCGCCAGTGTAGAAGTGAATTCAGCATTGGTGACCGGCTGCGGCGCGGTCATGTTATATGGCCCGCTGGCTTGGGCGTCATGCGACAATTTAAGCAGCATCGCTACATAATCGTCAATATGCACCCAGCTCATCCGCTGTTTTCCATCACCCAGGCCAAGCTTGAAAGGTGGCAACATGCGCCTGAATAACGGCTGTTTGAGTCTGTACCTCTTTGTTCCTACTTTTTCTCGCCTTCGCAGGTATTAACTCCTAAAGCCGCATTTGCAGGACAGAAGCGCACGATCGCAGTGACCAGCGCTATGGCCGCAATGACCAACGCCACTATCCGCCATATCATTTCGACAGGTGCCGCCAACCCAACAACAAGCAACACTATCCCAATAACGATACGACCGGTGCGATCGATTCCGCCGACATTGCATTTCATGATGGCCTCCTGATATTGATTTATAAAAATAAAGCATAGCCCGGAATATTCAGGCAATTACCGTTATCAATGAAACATGCAGGTGCAAAATTGTACTTTGGCGGCCAATTTAACCAAGTTAATAAATTATTTAAATAAGCAATTTACAGTATTTTTTATTGTGCGCAAAAAGCCAGCATCGCCTTTCTTTTGAACCACCGCGCCCCCTTATCGTTTCTAAGCAATTCAGCGTATTTCTTATTCGACATTTCTGGTGCATCATTCAAATGAAATCGCTAGATGCACCCTCAGAACTTTGCCTCAAACCTGGAAACATAAGGAGTTCCGCCATGCGATTCATGATGCTGATGATTCCCAAGGGATATGAAAACGCAGCGCCTGGTGCCATGCCCGACGCCAAGGCCGTTGAGGCAATGATGAAATACAACAGATCCCTGCAGGAGGCTGGTGTGCTGCTCACGCTTGATGGCCTTCACCCTCCCTCGATGGGCGCACGCGTAACGTTCTCGGAGGGCAAACCCAAGGTGATCTACGGACCCTTCGCCGGGGTGAATGAGGTGCTCGGCGGCTACTGGATGATTCAAGTGAAGTCAAAAGAGGAAGCCATCGAGTGGGCATCGCACTGTCCTGCTTCCGACAACGAGATCATCGAGGTGCGCCAGGTGCAGGAGTTCTCGGATTTCCCTGCCGACGTTCAGAAGGCGGCGGCCGGATTCCCCGAGATGCAGGCTCAATCAAAACCACCGCGAGGAGCCTGACTCAGACGTTGGCCGGCCCGGCTTTCTACGGCCAGAGAAACATTCGCTACTAAACCATCAAATGAAAGGAGTTCCAAATGAGCCGACATAAAACAAACAGGAATGAGTTTCGTCTTGAAAACGGAGTTGCCGTAAACATCGAGTATTGGACTGACTCGACAGCCGTTCACGTCGCTGCGTTCGACATGGATGGGCATCAGATTTCGCTGGCCGCATATCAGGCATCGGTCGACACTGCCGATGATCTCAATCCTCAACTACAAGAGGCTTTGATCGACAGCTTGTCCAATGCGCTCGAATACGCACTCATCAGGAATCCAGAGCTCCACATTCGAAAACGGTAGAAAACAAAGTACCTGAGTCGAGTTCACAGGTGCTGCCTTCAGACTGCAAACCAATATGGAAGGCGAATTATTTGCGATTGCTGCCCGATACGATTTTGTATTCCAGCAAGCGGCATTCGATCGCGCCGTTGAACAGCGGGGTGCGTTTGGACG
>CAYPRR010000131.1:0-2634 GCA_964413245.1 uncultured Gammaproteobacteria bacterium | reverse complement strand
ACGAGCAGCAACTCGCACAACTGGTCGCCCGCGAAATCGAAAAGCTCAACCGACAGCAGGCCGCCAAATCGCGCAGCCGCCTGACCGACCGGGAATAATATGCAATCCTCCACCTCCGTGATGATGGCGCTCGGCCTGTTCATCTTCGGCCTCGATACCGTGCCCTACCAGCAGCTCCAGCGCCAATCTACCTGGCGGCATCCCACCACCTCGCGGGTCGGAAAGCGCCCTGCACGCCAGTTCATCGGCCCCGGCGACGACAACATCACCCTCAGCGGCACGCTGTATCCCGAGATCACCGGCGGCAAGGTCACGCTGGCGATGCTGCGCTACATGGCCGAGACCGGCAAGGCTTGGCCGCTGCTCGAAGGCACCGGCTATTTCTACGGCCTGTTCGCGATCGAGGACATCAGCGAAACCGGCAGCATCTTCTTCGCCGACGGCAGCGCGCGCAAGATCGATTTCAGCATCAAGCTGGGCCGCGTGGATGAAGACGTGCCGGACATCGTCGGCATCGTCACCAACGAGCTGATGGCGCTGCTGTGAACCTGAACATCAGCGGGGAGCACAAAAAGCCCATCTACAAACTCACCGTGGATGGCAAGAACATCACCGCCGCCGTGCAGGGCAGGCTGTGCAGCCTGACCCTCACCGACAATCGCGGCTTCGAGGCCGACCAGCTCGACATCGTGCTGGACGACAGCGACGGCAAGCTCGACCTGCCCCCGCGCGGCGCGCTGGTGAATCTCTCGCTCGGCTGGCAGGACAGCGGCCTGGTGGACAAAGGCAGCTACACCGTGGACGAAGTCAGCCACAGCGGCGCACCCGACACCCTCACCCTCCGCGCCCGCAGCGCAGATCTGCGCGCAGGCCTCACCACCCAGCGCGAACGGTCATTCCACCAGAAAACCGTTGAACACATCGTCAAGCTCATCGCCGAAGAAAACGACCTGATCCCGATGATTTCCGCCGCGCTGGCCAGCCAGGTGGTGGACCACATCGACCAGACCAACGAATCGTCCGCCAACCTGCTCACCCGCTTGGCCAAGCAATTCGACGCCACCGCCACGGTAAAGAACGGGCGGCTGATGTTCATCCACGCCGGCGGCGGCATCAGCGCCAGCGGCAAGCCCCTGCCTGGCGTCACCATCACTCGGCAATCAGGCGACAGTCATCACTTCAGCATCGCAGACCGAGAGGCCTATAGCCACGTCAGGGCAACCTACAACGACACCGCGCTCGGAACCAAGGGTGAGGTGATCTGGAGCAAAGCCGAAAACGATGCCGAGAGCACCCGCCCAGCGCAACCCGTTGCCGCTGCACCCGTCGGCAGCTACAAGACCCTGACTGCCATCAGCAAAAGCCACGCCGCAGCCCATCGCGCCGCGCGCAAGGAATGGCGACGTATCGCGAAATCGAAGGCGCTGCGGGCGGGATACATCGGCGTCAAGGCACCCTACAACGACCGCAATCTGGGCGTGAACGGAGAGGTGCCTTATGGGGATACAGACGAACAAAAAGCGCGCCAATCGGCATCGAAGCTGGCCAAGAAGGATGCGGATAGAATCGGTGCGCCTGCGGTCGCGATTGATTACAGCGCGGACAACATCAAGACCCTGCGACATGTCTACGCCAATCAGGAAAACGCCAAGCGCGCCGCCCGCGCAGAATGGCGACGCTTGCAGCGCGGCATGGCGGAATTCAGCATCACCCTCGCGCACGGCCAGCCGGAGCTGATCCCCGAAACGCCCGCCACCGTGCAAGGCTTCAAGCCCGCCATCGACAGCACCGACTGGCTGCTCGCCAAAGTCACCCACACCCTCGGAGACAGCGGCTACACCACGCAGCTGGCGCTGGAGATCAAGGCGACGGAGATCCCGGGTTAATTACTTCCGCAAATAGACTCGCACGGAATCCCGTCGCGGTCGCGGTCGAGTCTGGAGACACCGCATTTTGTCAGGTAAAACCGCGCCTCTTCGCAGCTATCCATTTCGCCACACTTTGTCTTACCTGCGCAGGTAAACCCAGACTTGCTTTTAACGGCTGGCTTGTCCGCTTCCTGCACGCCGTTTGACATTTTCGGCTTCCCGCCTCGCCGGAATTCCCACGGCGGAATTGGCGATGCGTCGCTCCACAACCCGATGGCTTTCGCTTTCGCCTCGGCTTCAAGCTCTATCAGGTACTCGTCACTACTGTATTCCCGGTAAACCCATGCCATACCTAGCTCGATTTGAGCTTCGTTCGCATTCACTTCATCACATGTCAGCTCGCCGATGATGCGTCCGTACTTATCCTTCGCGTAACTTTCAACGGTTGCAGGCTTCCCAAAACAGAGATCGGAAAGGGACTTCTTTGACGCAATACCGAAAGCCTGCGCTTTTTCCGGCGCGTCAATCTGATTCAGACGGATTTTCACCTGCTCTTTTTGCTCGGTCAGCAATGTAACCGTGTCGCCATCGGCCACACCAACCACGCGACCAGAAAGCGTATCAGCCCAGCAGATTAGTGGGGCGAGTAAGGCAAGGACTGCTATGAGAGTGCGCATCATTTTTCCTTTGCTTGATGGCTTAAATTAGATAGCAATGGCAACAGCCCACTGTTCTTCTGTAATGATCACAGGCTTTCGGCATCCGT
>CAYPRR010000130.1:0-2643 GCA_964413245.1 uncultured Gammaproteobacteria bacterium | reverse complement strand
GTGCGTATTTCGCTCAACGTGACCAGCTGTTTCGGTCTATCGTGACCGCTGTTTGAAGGATGTTGCGCGGGGGTTGAATTTTACCTCAATCGGTCACGATAGATTCTGTCAAAGCGATTCCGGCGGGTTTTTTTCTGAGCGATTCACCCTTCAGCGCGACGCGGTGTGATGCATGTACCAGCCGGTCGAGAATCGCATCGGCCAGCGTTGGATCGTTCAGCCAGGCGTGCCAATGATCCACCGGCAGCTGGCTGGTGATGATGGTTGAACGTGCGTTGACCCGGTCGTCCACCAGCTCCAGCAAGTCATGCCGTTCGGACGATTGCAGCGGCGTCAGTCCCCAGTCATCCAATAGCAGCACATCGATCCTGGCCAACTGTGCCAGCAGCTTGCCAAAGCTCCCGTCGCCGTGAGCGATGCGCAACTGTTCCAGCAAGCGCGGCACGCGCACATACATCACCGAGAAGCCCTGCCGGCAGGCCTGATTGCCCAGCGCACACGCCAGCCACGTCTTGCCCGCGCCGGTGGGGCCGGTCAACAGCACGTTTTGCTGGCGCCGAATCCACTCGCATCCGGCCAGCGTGACCATGAACCGCTTGTCCAATCCGCGACTGCCGCGATAGTCGATGTCCTCCATGCAGGCTTGCGCCTGTTTCAGTTTGGCTTGGCGCAATAGCCGCTCCAGACGCCGGTTGTCGCGCCAGACGATTTCCCGCTCGACCAGCAGACCCAGCCGGTCTTCGAAGGCCAGCGCCTGACTGGCCGGCATGATCTGTTGCTCCTCCAGTGCGCGGGCCATGCCGTCGAGTTTCAGCGATTTCAGTTGGGTCAGGGTGTGCTGTATCAACATCGGGTATTTCCTTTCGGTTGGTTGTGTCAGTGGTAATAAGCGGAGCCGCGCACGTTGCCGTGGAGCGGGGATATCCAGTCGGTTTGTGCTGCTTGTTGCTCTTTGGGAGTGGCCGGCAGCGGTTTGCTGTCCAGTCCGGCCTTCAGGATATTGACGACCGAGCGGCGATTGGGTGCGCCGAGCGACACCGCCCTGGCACAAGCCGCCTCCAGTCGTTCTCTGCCGTACTGGCGTGCCAGCGACAGCAACCCCAAGCACGCCCGGTAGCCCATCTCCGGATGGGGCTTGCTGGTCAGCTGGTAATCCACGATGCGATGGGTGTTCGGGCCGATGTCACGCCCCCAGTCCAGCAAGCGTTGCGGCGACCATTCCAGATGCGCGCGGTGTGCCGCCGGCATGTGCGCCGAAACCGTGGTGTGGGCGCCGCGCCTGGTGCTTTTGGCATGGCACGCAACCCGGCTGCCGCGAAACAGCAACTCCACCGTGGCGCAGGTGATGCGCGCTTCCAGTTCCTGTCTGACCAGGCTGTGCGGCACACTGTAATAATGTCCTTCAATATCGACGTGATAGTCGATGTTGACCTTGCAGGATTTGAAGGTCGCCATCTCGTAAGGGTGAGCCGGCAGCGCTTTGAGGACGGGGCGGTCCAGCAGCTGGAACCACTCTTCACGGCAGCCATTCTTCTTCTGGAAGGGGCGGCGGTTCAGGTCATCCAGCAACGGGCGGATCGCCTGATTGAGTTCAGCCAGGCTGAAGAAGGTGCGATGGCGTAACCGGGCCAATATCCAGCGCTCGACGATCTGCACGCCGACTTCGGCCAGGGCCTTGTCCTGGGGATGACGCGGGCGCGCCGGCAGGATCACCGTGCCGTAATGACGGGCGCAGTCTTGTGCCACGCGATTGATCAGCGGCTCATACCGGCAGGCGTCGGTGACCAGCGCCTTGGGGCAGTCCGGCACGATCATTTCCGGCACGCCGCCGATGAAGTGCAGCGCGCCCGTCAGGCCGTGCAACCAGTCGGCTTGCGTCTCTCTGGCCGTGGCGCAAGCATAGGTGTAATTGGATGCGCCCAGCACCGCGACGAAGATGTGCGCCTGGCTGATTTCACCCGAGAGCTGATCGATGATCGGTACGGTGGGTCCGGCATAGTCGATGAACAGCTTCTCGCCGGCGCGGTGGATCTGGCGCATGGAGCGTTTGAGCGTGGCGGCATGGTCGTGGTACAGGCTGCAGAACTGCGTGTAGCGGTAGGTGGCAACCCCATTATGGGCTTCGACATACTCTGCCCACAGCAATTGCAGGGTGATGCCTTTCTTGTGCATCTCGCGATGAACGATTGCCCAGTCAGGCAGTGGGCGTGCGCCACGGTGGCGCTTGGTGCGGGGGATGAGCAGGTGCTGGAGTTCTGTTTCATCGAGGGATGAAACCTTGTCCCAATCCAGGCCAGCCGCAATGGCCATCTGGGCGTATTTGCTGATCACGCCCTTGGACAGCCCCAAGGCTTTGGCGATCTGGGCGTGCGAGAGTCCGCACGACCATTTCATACGCAGGCATTCTTTGATTTTACGCATGGACACTTGTCTTACCGGCATTTCATTCCCCCGCCAAAATCGCGGGAGGATGCGCGGCCTCCTGGTTCATGCGCAACATCTCTTCTTTACTGATTTCTATTTCGCTAAGTCGTGACCGCTCATTTCGGTCGATGCCCAAAATCGGTCACGACTTAGCGAAACAGCCGGTCACGATAGACCGAAATCACTGGTCACGACTTAGCGAAATGACCGGTCACGATG
>CAYPRR010000129.1:0-2711 GCA_964413245.1 uncultured Gammaproteobacteria bacterium | reverse complement strand
AATGAAAAATCCGTTATCCGGACCTGACCCCTTTTTCTCGCCAGAAGGAATGCTTGGTGCATAGTATGGACTTGGAATGGTGTTACCGTCAACGTTTACATAAGTACCATTAGGAGACGTTGTGATCGTGGATCTACTGGAAGTCGATTTAGCTGTATTAACAGGGGAAATCGAAGTTGAACTTGAATCAGAACCAATTTCATAATTCGATTGTAAGTAGGTATTTGTAGGTGTTTGTGATGAAGCGCATCCTTGTCCAACAAGCAGAATTGTAATACCGAACAAAAGGAACTTTCTAACCAAAATATTCATATTAGTGAAGCGTATTCGCTAATTCTAATTATGTCGAGACAATAAAAATAGAACGAACGAATCCGTTTTACTTTTATTGTTTTTTTATTAATTTTATTCAACTATCCGTCTACGACAACTCGGCAGCCTTTTCGACCGTAATCACACCGCCGGGTTCCAAGACCATGGTGTCGCGACGACCGACTTGACCACGCAATAGAAAATCAGCGACAGCGTTCTCCACCTTTTTTGGCCAGCTCATAAACTGCTTCGTCGCTAGCACGCAAGTTAATTCCTTTAGCTTCCAAACGCTTAGCCACTTTATCGATCATTAAGAAGGCAATCGCTACCACATCTTCCTGGCTGAGTGGCTTAAAGATAATCACGCCATCAAAACGGTTCAAGAATTCTGGTCGATAGATGCCACGCAATTCCGTTTCCAACAAACCTTCTTTGATAACTTCCAGCGCAGTTCCCTTCTTCACCTCATCTTGAATAAATTGCGTACCAGCGTTAGAAGTAGCGATCAAAATCACGTTGGTAAAATCGATTGTTCTGCCTTGACCATCAGTTAACCGACCATCGTCCATTACCTGCAAAAATAAGTTTAAAATATCTGGATGGGCTTTTTCCAACTCGTCGAGCAAAACTAGCGAGAAAGGCTTTTGTCGTACTGCTTCGGTTAATTGACCAGTTTCGCCAGCACTACCGATCAATTTAAAGACAGCATTCTTGTCTTGATATTCAGACATATCAAAACGGATCATGGCATCTTCAGAACCAAAGTAAACTTCAGCTGTGGTTTTAGCTAACTCAGTTTTACCAACACCGGTTGAACCCAAGAACAAAAAGTTAGCGATCGGACGATTCTGCGCCCGAAGTTCCGCTCGAGCTCGACGTAACGCTGATGAAATCGCCTTGACCGCCTCTTCTTGACCGATCATGCGTTCATGCATTCTAGTTTCCAGCGAAAGTAATTTTTCACCTTCGGCCTGCGTAACTTGATTAACCGGCACTTTGGTTTTTTCGGAGATGATGGCGCCAACATCTTCTTTACCAACTCGCGCCCATTTCTCACCCCGTTTGCTCACCTGCAAAGCGACTTCATCAGCCAAGACAATCGCCTTTTGTGGCAAATAGGTATCATGCAAATAACGTGAAGATAAATCAACCAAAGCTTGCAAAGATTCGTAAGTGAAAACCACACTATTCTTATTCTCCATCATGCCAACTTTAGATTCCAAGACCTGAATGGCCTGATTGCGATCTGGTTCTTCAACTTTAACCTTCTCTAATTTCTGCGCTAGTGTTGAACGCTCAATCACCTCCAAATAAGCTTGAGGAGTAGTTGTCGCCACCACAAACGTGTAGCCCTTATCTAATTCCGAACTGAGCACCGAAGTTAAATCAACACCGGCCGTGACCAATTCATGAATATTCTCAATCACTAAAACGATGTTGCCTGAACGCGCTACTTCAGACATGGCGATCAAGAACAGCTCCTGCGGATCACGACCAGAACTCACAATGTGCGGAACTGATAATCGAACCAAACGCTTATCTTGCAAAATCTTTGGCACTTCTTCAGCCACCATTTTCTGAGCCAAGCCAGCAATCAAAGTTCGCTTGCCAACGCCCGGCTGGCCAACTAAGACTACGCTCTGACGACCGCCTTCAATCGCTCGCAAAATCTGATTCATTTCGGTTTCACGGTTTATTAACATTGGCAGATGACCATAGACGGCGGAACGAGTTAAGTCTTCAGACAATTTATCGAGCAGTGGCGTTTGCACCGAAGTGTAAGCGCGGTTCATGGCGCCGACAGGTTTAGAGCCAGCGGCTTTGCGGAAGGAACGATAACGATCCGATAGTTGCTCGTTGATGCGAACCCAGGCTACGGCGTTCGTAAAACTCGTTTGATCGATACCTAACGAAAAAAACAATTCTTGCAAAAAATGATCCTGCGCATAACAAGCGTTAAAAACTTCCACTGGTCCAACTTGAGCACGATGATTAGCGATAGCGTCTTTAAACGCTAGCGCCAACATTTCATGCGCCTTGGCACCAAAGACACCGCTTCCTTTTGGTTCATTCAAAAAATGTCGGCGAATAGCATCTTTCATCTGATCAAATGAAAGCCCTAAACGCAAAAACAAAACGGCCACCGGTTTACTGGAAAGCAAACCAACAAACAAATGCACTGGTGTGACTTCCACCACCTGACCAGAAACAGCCAAACGAGTCGCTTCTTCCAAACCAGTACGAGTCTCTTCAGTTATCACATTGGCGATATTTTCCTTGCGTTCAACAGCCACCAGTGATGGCAACCAACTAATTTCTAGGACATTGTCTTTTGATATTGGTACCTGACGAATTCGCGTCTTAGCATCCTGTAATCGATAAAATAAAAATAACCCAGC
>CAYPRR010000128.1:0-2749 GCA_964413245.1 uncultured Gammaproteobacteria bacterium | reverse complement strand
CTTGATGCTGGTTCCAGTTGGACTACGGTCACTCGCTTGAAGAGCGACATCATGGCGTTGGCGGTGGGGAATAATGACAGCCGAGTTATTTTAGTCGGTACCAAATCAAGTGGTTTGTTCCGATCATCAGATTCAGGTGTCTCTTGGGTGGAATATAAAGATCAGTTAAAAGACTTCAAATCATCAAGCAATGTTTACGGTTTCACGCAGACTGACGACGGCACCACGCTGGTAATGAACACGAAGTACGGATTGCTCGTTTCGAAAGATTCTGGTTTTACGTGGGCTTCACTTTCATTGATCTCTGGTTCTGGTGATGTACGCGCCTGGAGCGTCACCGTTGATCCAAAAGATGACAGCGTGATGTATTACGGTACCGAAGGCGTTTTCTATCAGAGCGACAACGGTGGCCAATCTTGGCAGACTACGGATTTCCCATCAGCCCGCGCGCCAAAAGCGATGGTCGTTGATTCTGAGAATCGTTCGCGTGTGATTGTTGGTTTCGCTTCGATTGAGAAATAATATAAATAAACATCACAACTAAAAACGAACGTTAGTCGCTCGGGTACTATTTTCTCAGTCGGCCCTTCGTTCCGAAAATCTGATGGTCCTTGGCAACGGCTAAAGCAGTTGCTGACAGATTTTCGGGTCGGGCCTTGGTTCGAAAATAGCACCGCTCGCAACTATTACGTTCGTTTTTAGTTCGTTTGACGATTTGCCGATTTTTTGGCACACTAGAGTCTGAAATTACTTTCAAATATGTCATATATAGAAGACGTTAAACCGTTGTTTGCTAAGGTTACTGAACATTTAAATACTGAACTTTCTGGTATTCGTACCGGTCGAGCTACACCAGCCTTGGTTGAGAATATCCAGGTTGAGTCTTACGGTTCTTATCAGCCGATTAAAGCGTTGGCTTCGATTTCTATTCAAGACGCTCGTACATTGCAAATTCAGCCATGGGATCAATCGATGGTCAAACCGATCGAAACAGCGATTACTAAATCTGATATTGGTATTATGCCAACGGTTGATGGTCGCTCATTGCGATTATCGATGCCGATGATGACCGACGAAAATCGTCAGCGTTTGGTAAAGGTGATGAAAGAAAAATTAGAAGACGCTCGCATTTCTGTTCGCCAAGCTCGTGATGAAATCAAGAAGAAAATCGAGAAAGACGATTCAATGGGACAAGATGAAAATCATCGTCTGCTCGAACAGCTAGATAAAGCGACCAAAGAAATGAACGGTGAGATTGATTTGTTGGGTGATAAAAAAGAAGTCGAGATTACTACGATTTAATATGTCTGATGTTTCCATGGATGCGTTAGTCAATCTTTGTAAGGCTCGTGGTTTTGTTTATTCTGGTTCTGATATTTACGGTGGCTTGGCCAATAGTTGGGATTACGGTCCACTTGGTGTTGAGCTTAAAAATAATATTAAGGCCGCTTGGTGGAAAAAGTTTGTCACTCAGCGACTCGACATGGTTGGTCTTGATGCGGCGCTCATCATGAACCCAAAAGTTTGGGAGGCGTCTGGTCACTTGGCTACTTTTACTGATCCACTGGTTGAATGTAAGAATTGTCACGAACGTTATCGGGCTGATCAAATCGATTTAACCAAACCGTGCCAGAAATGTGGTCAGCGTGAAACTTTTACCGAACCAGCATCATTTAATTTGATGATGAAGACTTGGCTTGGTCCAAAAGAAGATGCTAGCGCTGTGGTTTATTTCAGGCCAGAAACGGCGCAGGCGATTTTTGTGAACTTCGCTAACGTGATGCGAACGGAGCGAATGAAGTTACCGTTTGGTATTGGTCAGATTGGAAAAGCTTTCCGCAATGAGATCACGCCAGGAAATTTTATTTTCCGTACTCGTGAATTCGAGCAGATGGAAATTGAGTATTTCGTGAAGCCAGAGCAATGGGCGGAATCTTTTGAAGCTTGGTTAGCTTTGATGCACGAATGGATTACGGATTGTGGCATCGATTCGACCAAAGTTCATGAACTAGAAGTGCCAGATGGCGAACGGGCGCATTATTCCAAGCGCACGGTTGATTTGGAGTTTGATTATCCGTTTGGTCGCAAGGAATTGTACGGGTTGGCTTACCGTGGCGACTTCGATTTGAATAGTCACGAACAGTCTTCCGGTAAAGATTTGAAGTACACCGATTCTGAAACTAACGAAAAGTTTTTGCCACATGTGATTGAACCTTCGTTTGGTGTAGATAGAACCTTCTTAGCTGTGTTGCTTTCAGCTTATGCAGAGGAAGAGGTCGAAGGCGACAAGCGTGTAGTTTTACGACTGCCAAAACATTTAGCGCCAGTTAAAGTTGCTATTTTACCGTTATCAAAAAAAGAAGAGTTGATCGCCGTTTCTCTACCATTGGCACAAACACTCACTAAACACTGGCGCGTTGATCATAGCGCCTCACAATCGATTGGGAAGCGCTATCGTCAGCAAGATGAAATTGGTACGCCGTATTGCGTGACTGTCGATTTTGAAACGCTCACAGATAATGCAGTGACAGTTCGGGATCGCGATACAATGAAGCAGGAACGCATCGCAATTTCTGAGTTAGAAAACTATTTCGTAAATAAATTATGATTCACGCTAAGAAGTTGAAAAACGGTGCGCGCGTTCATTTGATTCCATACGCCGGTACTGATGCAGCGACTGTTTTGGTATTGTTCAAAGTTGGTTCACGTTACGAGCAATTAAAAGTTTGGGGCGGTTCGCATTACGTTG
>CAYPRR010000127.1:0-2807 GCA_964413245.1 uncultured Gammaproteobacteria bacterium | reverse complement strand
CTCCATCTTCGCTCGCCTCAAAAACTTTGGCCTCGGCCCAGCGTTTTTGCCATTTTTTATCAATCGATTGATGGTCGTAGGACATAATGCAAGAATGGTAGCGAAAAAGCCGGTTTCTGACAATTATCGACTAGATAGGTCGAGATTGTTCCAACCGCTCAAGAGCTAAAATAAACGCACCACGCCGTAAATCGGTTTGATACTTTTCCTTCCGCTGCCAAACAGCTTCTGCCGATTCTTTCATGGTTTTCTCTAATTTTGCGGCTACCATTTCTGCCTCCCACTTTTCTTTTTTCATGTTTTGCTCCCACTCAAAATAACTAACCGTCACACCACCAGCATTAGCTAAAATATCTGGAATAACCATCACCCCGTTACCAAATAAAATATCATCAGCTTCCGGTGTGGTTGGACCATTAGCTAATTCCAAAATTACTTTCGCTTTAATTCTAGCGGCATTATCAAGATTAATTTGATTTTCCAAAGCAGCTGGCACTAACAACCCACATTCAAGCTCTAAAATTTCTGCATTGGAAATATTTTTAGCACCAGGAAAATCTTGAACTAAGCCGGTGGTTTCTTTGTGACTCATCACAGCCGGAATATCCAATCCAGCTTCATCGTGAATTCCGCCCCTTGAATCAGAAACTGCGATCACCTTATAACCATGATGATGCAAAATTTCAGCCATCGTTGCGCCAGCATTACCAAACCCCTGAATAACAACCGTTAAAGTTTCAGGATCCAAAAAAAGCCTTTCACGCAAAATATCCAGCACAAAATAACCACCCTGCGCCGTCGCCTTATCTCGCCCCAAACTTCCGCCAGCCGACAAAGTTTTTCCGGTGACCACAGCCGGTTCACCAAATTCATCGGCTACCCAATCCATTTCCCTAGGCGTGGTGTTAACATCAGGCGCCGGTACGTCAATCTCTGGACCAATGACGCCCTTCATCGCCTTTGTCCAACCACGCGTTAAGGCCTCATTTTCTCGATCTGATAACTCTTTAGGATCCACCTTGACGCCTCCCTTGCCGCCACCCATCGGGATTCCAACGACCGCCGTTTTCATCGTCATCCAAGTTGCTAAGGCCTTAACTTCGTTTTGATCTACTTGATGGTGATAACGAATGCCACCCTTAAATGGACCGCGCCAATTATTATGTTGGATTCGATATCCTTCAAATAGACGTAAACTCCCATCATCCATTTTAACTGGAATATTTACCAATATTTCTCGCATTGGAGCAGAAAGTAAAAGTAGCGTTTCGCTTTTAATGCCCGACAAACTCGCCGCTCGATTGAGCTGATTAACAGCATTTTCAAATGCATTAGCCATATAGACTCACTATTAGTTTCACTTACTACGTTGTCAGACTCCTGCGCTGTTCTCACCGTACATTCTAGTACGGCTCGAACGTGCTCGTCGTCTTCCTAGTATTAATCGAAACTAATACGTTCGTTAAAAAATTATTTTAAGCACACCTTTTATTTTACACCACCGCTCGTCCAGGCGCTACATGACACTCACCTAATAAAAATCCCCTGACGGCCCAAGGGCACCATCAGAGGTAAGTGATTAACCAATCTTGGATGGTAATCGAAGTGGGTTGAGAGATCTGAGCGATCTCCCAAACGATCCCGAACACCAACACCGGGAAGAAAATTTTTGGCCAGCGTCGATAGACAGCGAAGCCCAGCAGGCCAATCAGTGGGTCAGCAACGAAGCGATTACTCCAGTGTTCAAAGCCATGCTTCCAGGCTTGAACGCCATCGCCCAGCGACCCCATCTCTATGGAAAGTTCTGACGCCTCCCAAACAATCAGCACGCCGAGCACCCAATTCAATAACGAACCCTGGCTGGTTCTGATGGCTTTGATGTGTTTGAGTAATCCAGTAACAATCACCCCGAACATGAAGTGACCTAAGCACCAAATATCGAACATCGAGTTGGTACGATCACCAATCAAGTACGGCCAAGTTGGCGGCACCACGATGCTCTGTATCATCCACGTTAGCACGTAGATTTCCAGAACCAACAGTCGCTGACTCCTCTCCTTCATACTGACTCCAAAGAACTTTGTGTATCTTAGCACACCGTCATTGAACACGGCTCCAAAAAAAGACCTCCGCCATCAGTCAAAATGCCGGTGCTAAGCACCGGCATTTTGACTGCTACTCCTTCCCAGCCAAGAATCGCTCAGCTTCTAAAGCGGCCATGCAACCCATACCAGCGGCGGTGATCGCCTGACGGTACCAAGGATCGATCACATCACCAGCAGCGAAAACGCCTTCAATGTTAGTTTTCGTTGAATCTGGCGCGTGCTTGATGTAACCTTTTTGATCGAGTTCTAGTTTATCAACGAACAGATCGGTATTCGGCTTGTGACCAATCGCCACAAAGAAACCGTCAGTTTCCACTGTTGATTCTTCACCAGTTTTATTATTGAAAACTTTAACCGCCGTAAGTCGCGCCTCACCAATTAATTCCCTGGCTTCAGAATTCCACAAGAAAGAAATTTTTGGATTCGTCTCAGCCCGATGTTGCATCGCTTTTGAAGCTCGAAGCGCATCTTTGCGAACAATGATAATCACCTCACGAGCAAACTTAGTCAAAAATGTCGCCTCCTCCAAGGCGCTATCACCGCCGCCAACAACGACGATTTTTTTATCACGGAAAAAGAAACCGTCACAAGTAGCGCAAGCCGAAACACCCTTACCTTGATATTCTTTTTCGCCAGGAATATTTAACCACATCGCCGTAGCGCCAGTTGAAATGATCACCGTCTCGGCCAAAAACTCGCCAG
>CAYPRR010000126.1:0-2810 GCA_964413245.1 uncultured Gammaproteobacteria bacterium | reverse complement strand
CGATCTGACCAAGGCCAATGTTTATAGGAGTGTTGTTATAGAGTTTGAATTCGGGATGTCAGGTTTAGCTTGACAAAAGTGCTAAAAAGTGCTATAGTATTAAGTTCCGAAAGCAGCGCAAACCCGCGCAGCTAATCGGTGGTCTTCCACTTCTCCAGGAGCTTCCCATGCGTAATTTCTCTCTCGTGTCCGTCGTCGTCGCGATCATCGTCAGCATCCTCGGGTGCGGCGATGGCCTCGATCTCAGCGCCGGTGCCAACCTCGGCTACGGCGGTTGCGACTCCTACGGGCAGGTCTGCTCGGGCGAGTCGTACACCGACGGCGCGTTCGAGACCCAGATCGTGCCCTTCGCCGATGACACCTACGGGGTCACGGTGACGGTCACGTTCGAGGACGCGGCGGCTGGCGAGGACGTGATCACCACGACCGAGCTTTACCCCGACGCCTACGGTGAGTACTGGTTCTACTCGCCCTACGCACCGCCCGAAGGTCGCGTTGAGATCGAGGTGCAGGTTTACTTGCAGTACGACTACTCGGTCGACGGCGTCTGCAACGACGCTCCTCAGGCCGATGTCATCGCGTACAACAACGGCTACGAGATCGACACCGACCTGCGCGGCTCGACCCCGTGCTACGTCAGCGTCGACCTGCGTGACGTCGTGGACTGACCATCCACCTGGACGAGACGCCAGCCGGCAACGTCTCACCGTCGTGCGCCCTGTTCCAACCTAGTTGGACAGGGCGCGCTTCTTTTTTTTAGAACCGTGCTAAATGTTCAGCTGTTGTGTATTAAGCGTCAGTGATCAGACGCCAGCCACAAAATTATATTTCGAGAAAAGTCGTATCCGGGCCGACTTTTCGAAAAATATAATTTTGTGGCCAGTCTGTCGCTCGCCATTCTGTAACGTTTTACACATTTAGGTGTTTTGTGTAAGATGCGTCCATAAAACATTTAATTATGAATGAAGAAATCAAAGAAGAAATTGTGTTAGAGTCCGAATCCGTTGTAGTGGCCGATCCAGGTATCGGCCAGGTGGTCGTCGCTCAAAAGATGCCGTTGGATCAACTTAAACTTTGGAAGGGAATTAGCGTTGTGTTGGCGTTAGTGATGGTTGGATTAATTGTTAAACCAATTGCTAAAGTCGATCAAACAGCTAAGGATCCAAATGTGGTTGGTCAATCGTTTATCGATACTGTGAATAAAGTCTATGCTCCATCGGTCACTAATGCTGTGTTAGGTTCTGTTGAAGATCAACACGGAATGTACTTAGTAAAGTTTAAAGTTGATTTGGATGGTTCAACGATGGATCAGGAAACATTCGTCACTAAGGATGGCGAGTATATCGTGCCACAGGCCATCGCTATTGCTGATATTGTTGCTCAGTTTGAAGCTAGTCAGGCCTTAGAGGCAGCGACAGTGCCAGCTGACGGAACTGAACCAACAACCGATACCACCGCTATTGACCAGCCAGCTGAATAATGTTAACGGTGCTAGGGTATTTACAAGTCTTAGGGTTTGAGATATCCTAGCGCCGACCAAGGGCCGTTAGCTCAGCTGGTAGAGCGCTTCCATGGCATGGAAGAGGTCAACGGTTCGATCCCGTTACGGTCCACCAAAAATGACTCCCAATTCGGGAGCCTTTTTTGTTATGTCGCAACGCTCGCTAGTTGGACTTTCGTTTAAAATGTTGAAATTGTTGGATCAGAGTACTTTGTTGAAGTTGTTGATTAATTATAAACATTTTTCAACAACTTCAACAGTAGTCGGATCAGATAGCACGGTTCTAATAAAAAAACCGCCAGACCGGAGCGCAGAGGCGCATGGCACAGGCGGAGGGGTGCGGATTAGACCCGCAAGAGATCAAGGGCTTTTTGGTGGATCTGATCAACCGTAGAGTCGAGCGACATCATCTGAAGATCGGATATACCACTGTAGAAAATTGGGTTTCTTGACGTTTCGATCGAGAAGAACTGCCGTTTGGGGTCTGTAAAACCTACCGCTAGGATTGGACCGTTGTAGCGGCCGATCTGACGCAGGTGATGTGCAGCTACAATGATGGTTGCGCCGTTATCCATCTTCTGATCCACGTCACAAATCAACACCACCAATCGGACTCCGCTGAGCTCTGACTGGTTGGCAGAGGTGCCACCACGTGAAAATGTGAGGCCGTTATGCGTGTGTAATCGACCGAGACCTCTAGCTACTTCTTCGGCTTCGTTTGCCAATTGGTGAGCTCCCGCTAATCCGCGTGGCAGATTGACGAGATCATCTACGAAAAAGACTGGAACTACAGTAGTCAGTTTGATTTGTGGTGTCATTTGCTTCCTCGATGAGCACTCAGAATTTACTTTTAATTTTAACTTTTGTCAATAATTATTGGCTTTATCATTAACAAAGCCCACGAACGACTAATCGTTCGTGGGCCCATTTTTTTTATTTGATTTTGATCTCGATTTCTTGTTTGTCTTTTAAGACATCGATAGTTACGGCTGCAGTTTCTGGAACTTCACCTTTGATGATTTTCATCGCCAGCGGATCCAGAATCAAGTTTTGAATAACTCGTTTGAGTGGACGAGCACCGTATTGCGGATCAAAACCTTTATCGGCTAACAGTTTTTTAGCTCGTTCGGTAACTTTGAGCGTAATGCCACGTTGATCTTTTAATCGTTTGGAAACTTGGGCGATTTGTAATTCCACAACATCGGCAATTTGATCTTTGCTTAAACCATGGAAGAAAATAATCTCATCAATGCGGTTTAAAAATTCTGGTTTAAATTGTTCGCGCAACATTTCCAGCACTCGATCTTTA
>CAYPRR010000125.1:0-2819 GCA_964413245.1 uncultured Gammaproteobacteria bacterium | reverse complement strand
GTGAGCTATAAAATATTTTCTTATTAATTGCAGTTCCGAGATTTACTAATCCACCTTGAATTTTTTGAACTACTGGATGAATCAACGGCAATCTACTAAGTAAGAAAATAACTGTCACCGCACTAACAAAGATTAACGATGCTCTAATCGTTTTTTTGCTTATGTTAGAAAATTTTATGCGTGTTATTCCCATGTTTTATGAATAGGCTTCATCTGATGTAGACGGAAGAGTTATATCTGCTAGCAGAATATCATCGGCTAACATAGCGCCGGCACCACGAGCCACACAAGTCAACGGATCTTCTGCCAAACGAACAGGAATAGCAGTTTCCTTAGAAATTAGTTGGTCTATTCCACGTAGTAGGGCCCCACCACCCGCTAAAACAATACCCCGTTCGTAAATATCCGCCACTAATTCTGGCGGTGTCACTTCGAGTGTAGCCTTGATGTTTTCTATGATCGTGCGGACATTTTTAGTTAGGGCGTCACGAATTTGCATATCGGTCACAATGACTTGTCGTGGTAAACCGGTGATTAAATCACGACCACGCATTTCGATGTCTAATCGTTCATCAAGAACAACTGCGCTACCAATTCTGTGCTTAACTAATTCAGCCACTTTTTCTCCAATCAATAGGTTGAATTGATCACGAGCATAGTTTGTGATGCTTTTAGTCATCTCATCACCTGCAACTGTTAACGATTTCCATGTAACAACGCCAGATAACGCAATAACCGCAATTTGTGTTGTGCCACCACCGATATCAACTATCATACTTCCAACAGATTCGGTGACTGGAAGTCTAGCTCCAATAGCACAAAGTAAAGATTCTTCAACTAAATGTACCTGGCGAGCCCCGGCTCCAAGCGCTGCATCTTCTACGGCTTTGCGTTCAACCTCTGTGATTTCTAGCGGTACACCGATTACAACTCGCGGTCTAGGAACAATAGTAAAAGCATCTTCGTGAATTTTATCAATAAAGTATTTAAGCATTTTTTCCGTAACTTCAAAATCAGAAATAACACCCTTTGTTAGCGGTCTAGTGGTTAATATATGTGGCGGTGTTTTTCCGAGCATGTCTTTGGCAGCATGACCAACAGCTAGAATTTGGTTGGTACGGGTGTTGATCGCCACAATAGACGGTTCATTCATTATAATTCCCTTCCCTTTAACAAAAATCAAAGTATTGGCGGTACCCAAATCAATACCGATATCTTCTGAAAAACGCCCTAAAAACTTATTGAACATAAAAAAATCATCCCAATCTTGGGAAGACTATTTTAGCTCACGAATCTAACGACCGCAAGTTACGTATTATTATGATGTTTTACTGGCCTTTTCTTCAGAATAAAGACGGCTTCGAGTAACCCTACGATCGTCAGAATACCAGTTATTGAGAGCCAATTCAGCGATCGCTGTCTTGCAAGAATAAGTGATCCGATAAGCAATAGTGCAAGAATTACAGATTGTCGCAATGAAATAACGACCACATCTTCTAGATCACGATTCGGATGATGTAAAGAGCGAGTAACAGTAGCTAATAGAGTTAGTAAACCAACAATACCACCAAAAAAAGTAATAAAAAAAATTGCATATCCGAGCGCACCGGCTGTAAATGGATCAATACTGACTAAAACTAAAAACCAAGCTGTCCAGATGATGGCTGTGCCGACACCTAGAATTATAGTGTATTGCCTTAACGTCACACTTGTGGGCTAATGGCGTTGATATTAATCGTACCAGCGCAGGTACCGCTTACTCCTACATTCGGAGCTTTTATACGGAAATATAATTCATCGTTGATGACCGTTGCGTCATCAGTTTGTGCTGGTAATGAAAGCGTAGCATAATTTGGCGTTGTTGATAGCGTATATTCAAGGCTTGTAAAATCTACATCGGACCGACCATATTTTTGATTTGCGACCAATATTGAACCTAAGGTACAGGTCATGTTTCCACTGGAAAAAATTGAGCTGTCAGCGGGCACGTTTCCAGAATTTACAACATCAAGTCGAATGCTATTACTGGTTTGACCTAAATCGAGACTACCATAATTAATGGTTGATGGTGTAGATGCAATTGCCAGCATTGATTGCAATTCGTTGTTGTAATTAGAATCATCGACGCTTAAAGATGTGTCTGTTACCCTAACCCTTACTTTCCAGGTTTCAGAAGTGTAATTACCGGAATCGGTTGGATCAGCAAAATAAGCTACATTAATCTGACAGCTATAGTCGATATTATTACCATCGCCATTACTTAGATTGCAGTTTGATGGTCTGTAGCAATTGTTCTTATCCGAACTGCAATCAGCTCCGTTTGTAATGTCAGAGCGGTAGAAGACCACAGAAACGCTTAATATGTCGTTAAAACCATCAGTGTCACTAACTGTCCCGTTCACGTAATAAGTGGCGTTTGAATTTGGTATTAAGTTAAGTGGTGAAACGTTTGGTCCGTTTGCTGAAACGCCAACGCGCACCGAAGAAACAGTCGGTGCTTCCGCAATTACATAAAACGGCAATATCAAGAAGATCAGCGCGGTAGTCGTTAGCCAAAATCGTTTCATGCATTTAGTATATCACCAATGCTCTGGTTGATTGAAGCTTTCTGAGCGTTGTCGATAGAAAATGTTATCCACAGTTAGTGTAGGAAATTCGCATGTCAGCTCTTTTTTAAGTAAATCGGTTAGTGATTGAGCTAGGCGGACAATCGCAGGTTGTTTGCAGTCAATAATGAGCACTCCATTATTAAAACTGATCACAGATAAATCATTTTCTAAATCAGAAGAAAGGTGTTTTTTAAAAAATCGTCGGCTACT
>CAYPRR010000124.1:0-2855 GCA_964413245.1 uncultured Gammaproteobacteria bacterium | reverse complement strand
CGCCTCTCTACTTTCACGTGTTAAGCAAATTTTGGAAATCTCCGAAATGCTTGGCCGTAAAGTCGCGCTCGATGGCTACTCGATGAAAACCAACGTAGAAATCGCTAAAGAACTTGGTTTCATTCACATCAGCCCAAAGTCGTTGATTCCAATCGAATCAGTTAACGACTATCCAGACAATCAAATCACCATCGTCTGCACAGGCGCTCAAGGTGAAAAGCAAGCAGCGTTGAATCGCATTGCGACTGATGATCACCGCTCAGTGCGTGTGAAACGTGGCGATACCGTGATTTTCTCCAGCTCAGTTATTCCTGGAAATGAATCGTCCGTGCAACGCTTAAAAGATATATTTTACCGCAAGCGCGCTAAGGTCATCCACAAGGACATCATGGACGTTCACGCCGGTGGACACGCCAAGAAGGAAGATATTAAGTTGATGCTCACACTCTTCAAACCAAAATTCTACATGCCAATCGAAGGCAACCATTTCTTACTGCGTGAAAACGCTGAAGTGGCTTACTCGATGGGCTGGAACGAAAGCAATACTTTCGTCGCCGACAACGGTCAGGTCGTGGAATTGCGCAACGGCGTAGCTAAACTCACGGACGTCAAAGTCCCAACCGAATATGTTTTCGTTGATGGTCTGGGTGTTGGTGACGTCTCCCAAGTTGTCTTGCGCGATCGCGTCGCTTTGGCCGATGATGGCATCGTCGTTGTCATCACCCAAGTTGAAAAGAAAACCGGTAAGCTCTACGGAGAACCAGATGTGGTCAGCCGTGGCTTCGTTCAAATGCGTGACAATAAAGAATTAATGATTGAGACTCGGGCGCTAATTGCTAAACTTGTCGTTGGTCATGATCTGACCACGCCAGTCGATCCAGAAACACTCAAAGCAGCTATCCGTGATGAAGTCGGAAAACTCCTCTTCAAAAAGACGGAACGCCGACCGATGATTCTGCCAGTATTGATGGAAGTGTAGTATCATCTAGTTACATTATGAAAAGGACCCTTATGAAGATACGTCTTCATCGGGGGCCTTTTTACTTTAATAGACTGAATGGTCACCAGCCGTATGAAATACAACCTTCTTATCATTGATGAACTCGAAAATTATCCGATATTGATAATCGATGGAAAATGACCAACAATCCTTGAACTCCCCAATAAGCTTATGCGACTTAAGCGCTCGGTTGAACGGGTCTTTTTGGAATAAGATAATTCGTTTCTCGATCGTCGGTCGTAGGTGAATCGGAAGCTTTTTAATCGCCCGTAAAAATCGTGGCGTATAAACTACCTCCATATAAAATTAATTCCAAAGAGCTTTGACCGACTTTAGAGTTTTTGCCTTACCAGAAGCATATTCTTTTCGACTGACATTTACATCATCAACCGCCTGACGCTTAAGATATTCTCGGAGTAGATGACGAAAGAACTCGCTTTTGGAAGCAAAACTATGACGCTTAATTTCTTTCTCCACAACCATGGTCATTTCAGCAGGTAATGAAATATTGATAATATTGCGCATATTGATTTGTAATATCTTTTGTTACAGTAACATAAGAAATTGAATACTTCAACTTTGATACGTTTTGTGGGAGAATGGCGATAATATGAACCGACCGGAAACAACGCTTTTCATATTGATATCCGTTGATGGCAAGATCTCGACCGGAGATACCGATGCCCTAGACTTTGATCGTGATTTAAAACTACTATAAATTAAACTGTTCAACTTTTAAATTTTATTTATGAGAGTTCTCACTGGTATTCAACCAACCAACATCCTCCACCTCGGCAATCTTTTTGGCGCGCTCAAACCGGCTGTTGAGATGCAAACTGAACATGATCTATTCATGATGATCGCTGATTATCACGCAATAACTGTGCCCCAAAAACCAGAAACATTGCGTGACAACATTTTATTCGTGGCCGCTGCTTATTTAGCCGCCGGAATCGATCCGAAGAAAACGATCATCTTTCAACAGTCACAAGTCCCAGCGCACACCGAATTAGGTTGGGTCATACAGACACAAACTAGAATCGGTGAAGCGGAACGAATGACGCAGTTTAAAGATAAGTCTGACGGTAAATCAGAAAAAGTTTCGGTTGGCTTGTTTACCTACCCCATGTTGATGGCGGCTGACATTCTGCTTTACGATACACAAGCCGTACCAGTTGGCGCTGACCAAAAACAACACGTCGAATTGACGCGCGATTTAGCTGAACGTTTCAATAAAGAATTTGGTTCAACTTTCACCTTGCCAGAACCGCTCATTCGAACTCATGGCGCACGAATCAAATCTCTAGCTGAACCAGAAAAAAAGATGAGCAAAAGTTCGCCTAACGCTAAGAGCTACCTTTCAATCATGGATGCGGACGACGTGATCATTAAAAAAATTCGCAGTGCTGTCACAGATTCCGAAACAGGAATCACGGTTGACGATCATCGGGAAGGCCTCAAGAATTTACTAACCTTGATGAGCTTAGTGACCAATGAAACGCTTCCGGAAATTGCCGGTCGCTACGCCAACTCCGGAATGAAATCGCTCAAAGACGATTTAGGTGAAGCAATCATCGTTTATCTCAAACCACTCCAGGCTGGAATCCATGGCTGGCTAGAAAATCAGGCCGAACTTATCGAAATTATCAAAATCGGGTCACAGGCAGCTAGCCAACTTGCCAACAGCAAAATGGCCCAAGTTCGCGAAAAAATTGGCGTAAAGATCTAGTTCAGATTGACCAAAAGCTAAACGACATGTATTATCCCGGCGTCACCCACCTTGGGGCGATCGGTAATTTTGCCGTCTGTTCAATGTTCAGAATCAGGAGTCTTCCTTGTCCCTCACGTCTTTGCC
>CAYPRR010000123.1:0-2866 GCA_964413245.1 uncultured Gammaproteobacteria bacterium | reverse complement strand
AATTATCGTCGCCATGCAGAAATATTCTCATCGAATCCGGTCGGTCGAGTAAAATGTCTCGCAAGTTGAGTCAGGGTTGCTGGCGGAACATCAATTTGACCCATCTCGATCACTCCCAAACCAGCATCACTAGCCATTTGCAAGTAACCGATATCATGCGGATCAACGCCCATCAGCGTACAACCAACTGCATCAACTGCTAACAAATCAGCTCCGACCAAGACTGCGCCTAACGGTACCGGCGTGCCACTCGTTGGACCATCGCCTTCCATGGCCATTATACCATCGACAATTGCCAAGTCGCAGGGCATCTGACGATAAAGTTCAGCGATAGTTTGATGGTGCGCCCATGGACCTTGCTCGTGCAGCCACGGCCAGCGCGCCCAAATCAAACCGGTTGCACTAACTCGTGATGGCGCCACCCAAGTTCCAACCGTCCAATTTTTAACGGAAAGTGAAACACCAACATCACGATGCATCTTCATCACTGTTAAACAAATTTTCACATCTGCATTTTTTGCCGTTTTAGAAATGCGAATCGGATTCTTGGAACCGTCAGTTAAAATTGAAAATCCTTCGACCCATTCATCATCATTTAAATCTTTCAGTTCAATATTCGAATATTCACCGATCAGCTGTTCATAGCCAAAATTTCGAAAAGCGGCTTTGGTTCCATGATAACCAGCATCGCCAATAATAATTTTCGCCTTAGTTTTTGGTCGAAGTACGTCGAGCGCTCCCCGAACGGCATCAACGTGCGTGGAGGCTAACTGTTTTTCATGGTGTACCAAATTAACTTTAATCAAAATCGTATCAGCTAGCTTACAGCGATCGAAAAAAGCCTCGCCAGCCTGGCTAGTCGCCTCCGCCACCGTTTGCCGGCGATTAGTGCCGGTTTCTAAGATAACATTGATCATAAAACCAGTTTACCACGAATACTTATATTCTCTTTGCCAGCGTATCAGCGTACTCAGCCGCCAAGCCAACGGTGCTGAAGTTAAGTGTTTCGCCAACGTAATAAGTATGTTTGGCACCCTGGAGCGCTTCGAGTTTATCAAAATAACCAGTCCGCATAACTTCTGGTGAAACATGAGGGAAATATTTCCAGTGTGTAATACTATGAACTTTTTTAATCGTCCCTCCCATTTTTTTAATTAAGTCGGAGGCGTTGTTCACTAAATCATCGTCAGATTGCTTACCATCAGCCAAGGCGTAGAAAGTATAAACCCGAGTATCAAGGTGACGGTGGTGCCAAAACACTGGATGACCGGCACGATTAGATGTGAAATTACTCGGTACGTAACCGTCACCGTCAACAATCCCCACAACCGAACAAGCGATCGTACAATAATCAACGTACTTAATTTTCGAAAATAGTTCTCGCTCTTGGATGGACACATCTAAATAATTCAGCGCCTCATCCAATGGCGAAGCGATAATTAATAATTCAAATTCTTCAACTCCAACCGACGTCGTAATTCGCACCACTTCAGAACGTTCGACATTGATAATCGTAGTATTCAATCGAACATCATGCGCTGAGGCTACAGCCGTCCATAAATGTTGAATACCACCAGGCAAGCGATAAATATTACGACCTAAAAATGATTTCAAAGTTGGCCAACGATAATATTTGAGTACATAAACCGCTGGAATCCGCTCAAAATAATCGTAACCAAAACCAGTGAAAAATAATGCTAATTCAGACATTAAATTAGTGATATGTTTAGATTTAGAAAAATCAGAAAAAGGTGCGCAGAGTGCATTATCAAGCCTGGAGAGACCGGGCCTTCCAGCTCTTCGATATTTCCAAATTAACGCTCGATAAATTGGTAGCTCCTTTAAAAGCGCTAAAGTTTTTTTAATACTTCGTTTCGGCAACACCTGACCAGTTTGACCATCAACGTTCACACTATGACCAAAAGGTACGTGCTCAAGTGATACGTTAAATTCATGAGCTAGCCTTAAAACCACCGAATTATCTTCGGCCACAACACCCGCGCCTAATTCATAATTGCGCCCATCGATATCAACCGTACAACATTTGCCACCCACACGATTAGCTCGTTCAAAAATCGTCACCTTTTGGTAACCCTTAGCCTTCAAAGCCTCCGCCGCTGATAATCCAGCTGCACCAGCTCCAATAATGGCAATGCGTCGGTCTAACCCTTGATGGCTTTTTTGATCGTCCATATCAAGTTCTTTTTTAAAATGGCGGAAGCACACAAAACGCCACCCATTACACCACCAGAAATACTAGCTATCATTGCGTCTTGTCCGGTCAAAAAGAGATTCTTTACTGGCGTGTATGGCTTTAAGAAAGTTTGTCGGAAACGTTTTGGTGTGTGCGAAGTACCATAGATTTCTCCCGATGGATGACCGACGTAATGTTTGGCCGAAAGTGGCGAAGAGACTTCGAAATATTCAGCCCTACCTTTTAACTGTGGCGCCACCCGATACAAAACTTCAAACATCTTCTCCGCCATTTTAGCCTTCAAAGTTTCATAATCTTCACCACGTTGATGTTTCTTCGTGCCATCCCACTTCGCAAACCAATCAAACGGCACCAAAATAATCACCTCGGCCGTGGTCTGACCAGGATGCGAAACCAACGAAAGTGGGTCCTTAGCCGATGGAAAAGAAGCAAAGGCTACCGGTAACGGAGCATCAATGTTTGAGGCTTGGCTCTGACTCAACTGATGGTTATATTCATCAGAGAAAATCCAGTAATTACATCTTGGTAATTTGAACACTTCGTTTGATTCCTTAAAACCCACGTACAAGCCCATGTGTGCCAAAGATGGTGTGAGATTTTTAAGCATTGCATCTAATCCATGTCGTGTGATAATTTCTGGCGCTAATAACG